>CAMKGX010000022.1 GCA_946412355.1 uncultured Clostridia bacterium | reverse complement strand
TTTCGCTTACTCAAAAAACTCATTTCAGGGCTTGACTATTGTTAGCAGGTCTTGTTGTGTATTTTTATATAGTGTACCCCGCGGGTAGGATTTATACAGTGATATTTGCAACAATCTGGCAAAAACTGTCACAGCGCCACCCGGATGACGCCCTGGTTGCGGATCTCCAGCACGTAGCAGGGGCCGATGCGCTGCTCCATGGCGGCGCGGAAATCCTCCACCATATCCGTGGGCACCCAGGCCTGGATGGTTCCGGCGAAGCCGCCGCCGTGTACGCGGACGGCGCCACGGCCGTCTAAAAGCTGCTCGGCGGCAGCCAGGGCCAGGGTCACGGACTGCTCCTGGGGGAAGGCGTAGCTGTTTTGCAGGTACATGCCGGAGGAGCGGCCCGACTCCCGCACCAGGGAGAGGAAGCGGTCAAAGTCGCCCTGCTTCATGGCCTGGGCCATCTCATGGGCCCGCTTGTCCTCCCGGAAGAAGTGGGCGGCCCGGGCGGCGGCGCGGTCGCCGCATTGGCGGCGGACGGCGGACAGGTTGGCCCAGAAGTCGCTCTCCGCCACATCACGGAGGCGGGTCTTGCCGAAGTAGGCGGCCACGGCCCCCATCTCCGCCGGGATGGCGGCGTAGGCGTCCGTCAGGTCGGCGTGGTCGGCGCCCACGTTAATGATGCACAGGGCATAGCCCAGGGAGGCGGCGTCCAGCGTCACCTTTTCCACCTGGGGCGGGGTGACGCCCAGATCCATGGCCACGGCGCCGCCCACGGCGCAGGCCGCCTGGTCCATCAGGCCGCAGGGCTTGCCGAACCACTGATTCTCCGCCTGCTGGGCCATCATGGCCATTTCCACAGCGGTGACAGATTCATGACAGAAAAGGCAGTTCAGCACCTGGCCCATCAGCACCTCAAAGGCGGCGCTGCTGGAAAGGCCGGAACCGGCGGGGACGTGGGAATCCATGGAGATGTCGCAGCCGGACACGGCAAAGCCCTTTTGCCGCAGCAGCTCCGCCATGCCCTGCACCAATGCGCCGGAGGTGGCCTCCTGCTCCCGGTGGCCGTCGCCTAATTTGACGGAAAAGGCGGGGTGGCCCTGGGACAGGACGCGGATGGTGTCGGTGCCGTTGGGGGCGGCACAGGCCAGCATATCCATATTCACCGACGCCGCCAGCACGTGGCCGCCCTGGTGGTCGGTATGGTTGCCGCCCAGCTCCGTGCGGCCGGGGGCGCTGCACCACAGCGTGGGCTGGGTGCCGTAGGTATCGGAGAAGGTCTGCCGCAGCGCCGCCACCCGGGCGCTGTCGGGACGATACGTCTGTTCACTCATACGATTGGCTCCTGTTGCAATTATCTGTTTTATTTGCTACAATCTACCGGTAAGTATAGCATACCCTATCGGGAAAATAAAGGGGGAGCCTATGAAAATTACCGTATCTGCCTACGGCGTTACCGAAGACGGCCAGAGCGTGGAGCGCTACGTGCTGGAAAACAGCCGGGGCATCCGCGTCAGCGTCATCACCTTTGGGGCCATCATCACCCATCTCACCGTGCCCGACCGCACCGGCGCGCCGGTGGACATTGTGCTGGGGTACGACAGCCTGGCGGACTATGAGCGGGACGACTGCTATTTCGGCGCCTGCATCGGGCGGGTGGCCAACCGGCTGAAGGACGCCCGGTTCTCCCTCCACGGCAAGGAGTATCGTTTGGAGGCCAACGACGGGCTGAACCACCTCCACGGCGTGTTCTGCAAGCGGGTATGGCGGGCCCAGGTGTACGGCAACGAGCTGTGCCTGCGCTACCACAGCCCCGACGGGGAGGACGGCTTCCCCGGAGCGGTGGACGTGACGGTGACCTACTCGCTGGACGAAAACGGCGTGCTGGGGATGAAGTACGACGCCATTGCCGACGCCGACACCCTGCTGAATCTCACCAACCACACCTATTTCAACCTCTCCGGCCACGACTCCGGCAAGGTGGACGATCAGCTTTTGCAAATCGCCGCCGACGAATATCTGGAGACGGCGGACGACTGCTGCCCCACCGGAGTGATACAGTCCGTGGAGGGCACGCCCATGGACTTCCGCACCCTGCGGCGGATCGGCCAGGGCTTCCCCATCCACTTCGAGCAGATGGAGCTGGTGGGGGGCTACGACCACAACTACTGCCTGCGGCCCGACGCGGCCCCGGCGGCCCTGGCCTACTCCCCTGCCACGGGCATCGCGCTGTCGCTGGTGACCACCCAGCCGGGAATGCAGCTCTACAGCGGCAACTTCATCAGCGGCGCGCTGCCGGGCAAGGGCGGCGTGCGGTACGGCCAGCGCCATGGCTTCTGCCTGGAGACGCAGCACTATCCCTGCGCTCCCAGCTACCCCGCCTTCCCCCCTGTTCTGCTGCGGCGGGGAGAGCGGTACCAGCAGTCTACGTTTTTGCAGTTCCAGACACTTAATGAGATGAAATGACAGGAGTATTGTTGTATAAAAAGACACCGCCCGGTGGGCGGTGTCTTGCGCCTGTCAAAAAACGGCTCTGCCGTTTTTTGACAATGGAATTGCAGTCTACTACGCGCACGAATCGTGCGCCTCTGGCACACGATTCGCACACTTCGTAGCCTGAGAAGTGAAAAAAGTGACGCGCATGTCGTCACTTTTTTCGGATTTCATTGGTTCGCGCCTGCGGGCGCGAAATCTGCGATGCTTTTTTGACGAACTGAAGACACCGCCCGGTGGGCGGTGTCTTTTTTTTGATTTATGATTGCTTTTTGGCGTTGAGCTTGCCCAGGTAGCGGTAGATGCTGGCCTCGCTGCTGTGGAGCTCCCGGGCCACGTAATTGACGGAGCCCTTCAGCAGGAAGACGCCCTGACGGTTCAGCACGTCCATGATCTCCATCTTCTCGTCCTGGGTGAGACGGTCCACCGGGACGGGGTACTGCCGCAGCACGCTGGTGACGATGCTGGCGGTGGCGCCGGCGATGGAGGTGGGGAAATGCTGCTCCACCTTTTCGCTGGGGTCGCCCTCGTCGGCGATGAGGCGGGTGCCGCTGGGGGCGGCGGGGCGGATGGCACTGCCGCACAGGTCCATGATGCGAGCGCTCAACTCCTCGTAGCGGCTGGCGTCAAAGTTGATGCACAAAAGGCCCACCAGCTCACCGCTGTCATCCTTGATGAACATGGTGTTGGAGCGCATTTTTTTGCCGCTGGCGGAGACGGACTCGAAATCCAGCACATAGTCCTGCTTTTCATACAGCTTGCCTGCCACGAAGGCCAGCATACGGTTGCTGAGGGGGGAGCCAATGTGGCGGCCGGTGAGCTGCCCGTTGGCGATGGCGACGATGCGGTTGGAGTCGCTGGTGAGCTCGTGGAGGGCAATCTCATAGTCGGGGCCCAGAATATGGCCCAGATAATCCACCAGCAGGGAGTAATGCCGAATCAGTTCCTTTTCCATAGGTGCCACCTCGCATTTCGTTGTGGGTCAATGCCAGTATAGCGCCTGGGGGCCATGATTGCAAGCGGGAATTCAACCGGCGAGTGGACATTTTCCCGTTTTTGTGCGCAAAGAGAAAACAGCCCCTTTCCCGGGGGGAAAGGGGCTGTGAGGCGTTTTTTAGAACTCGGCGTTGCCTACGGTGCGGGGGTGGAGCTCCACGTCACGGATGTTGCTGATGCCGGTGAGGTACATCACCATGCGCTCGAAGCCCAGGCCGAAGCCGGCGTGGCGGCAGGAGCCGTAGCGGCGCAGGTCGCAGTACCACCAGTAGTCCTCGGGATTCATATGCAGCTCGCGGATGCGGCTCTCCAGCATATCCAGACGCTCCTCGCGCTGGCTGCCGCCGATGATCTCGCCGATGCCGGGCACCAGGCAGTCCGCCGCGGCCACGGTCTTGCCGTCATCGTTGAGGCGCATATAGAAGGCCTTGATCTCCTTGGGATAGTCGGTGACGAAGACGGGGCGCTTGAAAATCTGCTCGGTGAGGAAGCGCTCGTGCTCGGTCTGCAAATCGGCGCCCCAGAACACCTTATAGTCAAACTGGTTGTTGTGCTGCTCCAGAATCTTGACGGCCTCGGTGTAGGTGATGCGGCCGAAATCGCTGGAGGCCACGTGCTCCAGGCGCTCTTTCAGCCCCTTGTCCACGAAGCTGTTGAAGAAGTCGATCTCCTGGGGGCAGCGGTCCAGCACGGTGCGGATGATGTATTTCACCATGGCCTCCATGCACTCCAGATCGCCCTCCAGGTCGCAGAAGGCCATCTCCGGCTCGATCATCCAGAACTCGGCGGCGTGGCGCTGGGTGTTGGAGTTCTCCGCCCGGAAGGTGGGGCCGAAGGTATAGACGTCGCCAAAGGCCATGGCGAAGTTCTCGGCGTTGAGCTGGCCGGACACGGTGAGGCTGGTGCGCTTGCCGAAGAAGTCCTGGCTGTAATCCACGGTGCCGTCGTCCTTGCGGGGCAGGTTGTTCAGGTCCAGGGTGGTGACCTGGAACATCTCGCCGGCACCCTCGGCGTCGGAGCCGGTGATGATGGGGGTGTTCACATAGACGAAGCCACGGTTCTGGAAGAACTCATGGACGGCGTAGGCCGCCACGGAGCGGACACGGAAGGCGGCGCTGAACAGATTGGTGCGGGGGCGCAGGTGCTGGATGGTGCGGAGAAACTCCACGGTGTGGCGCTTCTTTTGCAGGGGATAGTCGGGGGTGGACTTGCCCTCCACGGCAATCTCCCGGGCCCGCAGCTCCAGGGGCTGCTTGGCCTCCGGCGTCAGCACCACGGTGCCGGTGACACGCAGGGCGGCGCCTACGTTCTGGGAGGCGATGTCCCGGTAGTTATCCAGCTCCTCGGCGGACATGACGATTTGCAGATTCTTGAAGCAGGAGCCGTCGTTCAGCTCCACGAAGCCGAAGGTCTTCATATCCCGGATGGTGCGGGCCCAGCCGAAAACGGTAATCTCCTTGCCGGACAGGGCGTCGGCGTCGGCGAAGACCGCGGCGATTCTGGTGCGTTCAATCATAGTAAAAACCCCTTTACTGGTTAGTTTCACAACGTAGCATTATATACGAACAGGCGGGAAATGACAAGCCTGAATTGTTGACTTTTTGGCGCAAGGCGTGTAGAATAACCTTTCCGAGTGAAGGGAGGGGACGCCATGCCGCGGATTCTGGTGATAGGCGGGGCCAATATGGATTTGGCAGGCCGCTGCGACAGGCCGCCGGTGGCCGGGGATTCCAACCCCGGGCAGGTGACGCTGTCCATGGGCGGCGTAGGCCGCAACATCGCCCACAACCTGGCGCTGCTGGGGGCGGAGGTGTCGCTGCTGACGGCCCTGGGCGACGACGAGATGGGAAGGATGCTGTGGGCCTCCTGCGAGGCGGCGGGCATGGACATGTCCCTGTGCGTCACCGTAAAGGGCGGGCGCACGGGCACCTATCTTGCGCTGCTGGATGACACCGGGGACATGACCATGGCGGTGAACGACATGGCGGTGCTGGACGCGCTGACGCCGGAGGCCCTCGCGCCGCGGCTTATGGAGATACGGCGGTACGACGCGCTGGTGGTGGACGCCAACGTGCCGGAGGCGACCCTTCGGTGGCTGGGAGAAAACGTGGACATCCCCATCGTGGCCGACCCGGTGAGCTGCCACAAATGCGGGCGACTGCTGCCGCTGCTGCCCCATCTGGCCGCCATCAAGCCCAACCGCATGGAGGCGGAGGCCCTGTCCGGCGTGACCATTACGGACGAAGCCTCCCTCCGCCGCTCGGCGGACGCCCTTTTGGCCGCCGGGGTGGAAAACGTGTTCATCTCCCTGAGCACCAAGGGCATTTATGCCAAAAACAGGCGGGGCGAAGAGGTGCGTCTCCCCTGCCCCGCCGTGACGGTGGCAAACGCCACCGGCGGCGGCGACGCCATGGCGGCGGCGATTACATGGGAGCTGCTGCGGGGCGCGGCGCTTACCGACACGGCCCGGTTTGCCATGGGGGCCGGGGCGCTGGCCTGCACGGCGGCCACCACCATTCACCCCGGGATGAGCCGGGAAAACGTACTATCTATCCTACGGGATTTTGGAAAAGAGGTTATTTGATTATGCGTGAACTGAATCGTTATCTGGACGTGGCCCCCGAGGTGGCAAAGGCCGTTGCGGAGGGCCGCCCGGTGGTGGCGCTGGAGAGCACCATCATCAGCCACGGCATGCCCTATCCCCAGAACGTGGAGACGGCGTTGCAGGTGGAGAAAATCATCCGGGATCACGGCGCCGTGCCCGCCACCATCGCCATCCTGGGCGGGCGGCTGAAGGCCGGCCTTACCCCCGAGGAAATCGACTACCTGGGCCGCACCGGGGCGGGGGTCACCAAGACCAGCCGCCGGGATCTGCCTGTCATCGTGGCGAAGGGCATGGACGGGGCCACCACCGTGACCACCACTATGATGATCGCCCACATGGCGGGCATCCAGGTGTTTGCCACCGGCGGCATCGGCGGCGTGCACCGGGGCGCGGAGACCACCATGGACATCTCCGCCGACCTGGAGGAGCTGGCCCAGACCCCTGTGATGGTGGTGTGCGCCGGGGCCAAGTCCATTTTGGATCTGGGGCTGACGCTGGAATATCTGGAGACCAAGGGCGTGCCCGTGATCGGCTATCAGACGAAGGAGCTGCCCGCCTTCTACACCCGCCACTCCGGCTTCGGTGTGGACTACGAGCTGGACAGCCCCGCCGAGCTTGCCGCCGCCTTCCGCTGCCAGCGGGAGATGGGCCTCAAGACCGGCATGCTGGTGACCAACCCCATCCCGGAGCAGTACAGCATGGACGCCGACACCATCAACGCCGCCATTGACAAGGCCATCGCCGAGGCGGCGGAGCAGGGCATCCACGGCAAGGCCACCACCCCCTTCCTGCTGGCGCGGGTGAAGGACCTGACCGGCGGCGACTCTTTGGAGAGCAACATCCGGCTGGTGTACAACAACGCCGCCCTGGCCGCCGAGACCGCCGCGGAGCTGTGCCGCCGGTAAGATGACCACCGCTGTGAAATGGGCGCTGGCGTATCTGGCGCTCATCAACACCGCCACGTTTCTGGTGTACGGCGCCGACAAGCGGCGGGCCCGGCGCCACCAGTGGCGGGTGCCGGAAAAGACGCTGTTTCTGCTGCCCCTGCTGGGGGGCTCGGTGGGCGCCATTTTGGGCATGAACACCTTTCGCCACAAGACGAAGCACTGGTATTTCCGCTGGGGGCTGCCCGCCATTTTGATTGTGCAGGTGGCGCTGGCGGGGCTTGCGGTGTGGTATTTCAAGTTTCGATAAAAAAAGATTGGGAACTGCCGGGGATAGGCGGTTCCCAATCTTTTTACGTTTATGCAGTTTGCCATGCGGGGTGGGCAGCGGCGGGCGCGACCTGAAGCGCCCCTACACGCTCTTTCCGGCGGCTCTCACGCCCCTGCGCCCCGGAGCAGGCACCAGAGGACGGGGACGATTAGGGCGGGGAGATAGTTCAGCGTGGGGAAGGCCTTGATCTTCATGATGGACAGGCCGGACATGGCGATGAGCAGGCCGCCTACGATGGAGATCTCCGTCATCATGGCGTCGGTGATGAAGCTGCCCAGCAGCAGCGTCAGCAGGTAGATGGCCCCCTGCCAGGCCACCAGCACCACCGCCGACAGGGCCATGCCCACGCCGTAGGTGGCGCCCAGCACCATGGAGGTGACGAAGTCCAGGGAGGCGTTGGTGAAGAGGTAGGTATGGTCGCCGTAGAGGGCGCTTTGGACGGGGCCCAGGATGGACAGCGTGCCGATGCAGAACAGGAGGCAACCGGTGAGGATGCCCTGGCCCAGGCCTGCGGCGCCCCGCTTCTCCGTAAGGCCCTTCACCCGCTGGTCCAGCCGGAGCAGCGTGCCCAGGAGGCAGCCCAGGGCCAGGCTGACGATGAACAGCACGGGATATTGGCTCTTGGGCATATTCTGCACTGCGGCGTTGACCCCCAGGGCGAAGGCCGCCAGGCCCATGGCGTCCATCAGGGCGCGGCTGAGCCGGTCGCTCAATACCCGGCGGAAGGTGCCGCCGACAACGCTGCCCACCACAATGGCGGCGGCGTTGACCAATGTTCCTGTCATGGGTGCATCACCTCGTTTTCTCCCCTGTTTTATACTCCGCCGTGGGGCGATTTGTCAAGGGGCAGTGTCACTCCCCCAGGTGGGGGAGGTTGGCGAGGCCACGGGCGATGTCGTCGTCGGTGGGGATATGGTCGGACATGGTGCCGTCGTTGAAGGCGCCGTAGGCATACATATCGAAGTAGCCGGTGCCGGTGAGGCCCAGGACGATGGTCTTGGCCTCCCCCGTCTCCCGGCAGCGGATGGCCTCGTCCATGGCGACGCGGATGGCGTGGCTGGACTCGGGGGCGGGCAGGATGCCCTCGCAGCGGGCGAAGAAGGTGGCGGCCTCGAAGACCTTGGTCTGCTCCACGGACACGGCCCGGAGATAGCCGTCGTGGTAGAGCTGGCTGACGATGGGGCTCATGCCGTGGTAGCGCAGACCGCCGGCGTGGGAGGGAGAGGGCATGAAGCCGCTGCCCAGGGTGTACATCTTGGCGGCGGGGCAGATCTTGCCGGTGTCGCAGAAGTCATAGGCGAACTTGCCCCGGGTCAGGCTGGGGCAGCTGGCGGGCTCCACCGCCACGATGTCGTACTGTGCCTCGCCCCGCAGCATCTGGCCCACGAAGGGGGCGATGAGGCCGCCCAGGTTGGAGCCGCCGCCGGCGCAGCCGATGATCATATCGGGCTTGACGCCGTATTTATCCAGGGCCGCCTGGGTCTCCAGGCCGATGACGGACTGGTGGAGCAGCACCTGGTTCAGCACGCTGCCCAGCACGTAGCGGTAGCCCTCATGGCTGACGGCGTCCTCCACCGCCTCGGAGATGGCGCAGCCCAGAGAGCCCACTGTGTCGGGGAACCGGGCCAGAATGTCGCGGCCGATGGCGGTGGTGGGGCTGGGCGAGGGGGTGACGGAGGCGCCGTAGGTGCGCATCACCTCGCGGCGGAAGGGCTTCTGCTCATAGCTGCATTTCACCATGAACACGTGGAGATCCAGGCCCAGATAGGCGCAGGCCATGGACAACGCCGTGCCCCACTGGCCGGCGCCGGTCTCGGTGGTGACGCCACGGAGGCCCTGCTGCTTGGCGTAATACGCCTGGGCGATGGCGCTGTTCAGCTTATGGCTGCCGGAGGTGTTGTTGCCCTCGAACTTGTAGTAGATTTTGGCGGGGGTGTCCAGTTTCTGCTCCAGGCAGTAGGCCCGCACCAGGGGCGAGGGGCGGTACATCTTGTAGAAGTCACGAATCTCCCGGGGAATCTCGATATAGGGGGTGTCGTTGTCCAGTTCCTGGCGGGCCAGCTCACGACAGAACACGGCGGAGAGGTCGTCCTCCGTCATGGGGGCGCCGGTGGCGGGGTTCAGCAGCGGGGCGGGCTTCACCTTCATGTCGGCGCGGACGTTGTACCACGCCTGGGGCAGCTCCTCCTCGGACAGGTAGATTTTGTAGGGAATGGTAGCCATATTGCGTGTCTCCTTTCGGATGAATTGGTGGGGGAAAACAAAAAACCGGGGAGCGATTGCTCGCTCCCCGGGACAGAACAAAAATCTGCGGTGCCACCCAGGCTTGGCGCCGTATCGACGCCCCCTTTGCCGCGTACCATCATACGCGCACGCGGGGTAACGGCTGCGTGGGCCGTGACGCATTACTCGCCCGGAGGCTTTCTTCGTCCCCTTGGAAGTCCATTCCCCCGCCGCTCCCCTGCCGCCCTTGCACCATGTGGGCCGCTCTCTGAAAGGGTCGCCGATGGGGTACTACTCTTCCGCATCGGTTTGAAATATTGTCTGCAATATACGCCTGCCGTATGCGTTTGTCAAGAACGAATTTTCGTCCATCAAAGGGCACGGAGAAACTCCGGCTTCAAGCCCTTGCCCCGGAGGCCCGCCTCGATCTGCGCCAGCATGGCGGGGATGTCGGCGTTGAGGGTGCCTTTCAGGGACAGGTAGTTGCTGGCGTGGTTCATGCGGAAGACGCTGCCGGGGGAGTCGATGGACTGCAAAAGGAGCTCCGTTTCTTTCAGCACCTCGTCGGCGGTGAGGAGGGTGAAATCCCCGGCGGACACCCATGTTTCCAGGGGGGTGCCCGGCTCCACCATCAGCGTCAGGAGGCCGATATACTCGGGATTCATGGCGCTGAGGGCCCGGGCGGTATCCACCGCGTGGCGGCGCCAGTTCTCCACGCTGCCAAGGCCGGAGATGGCGGTGACGGACAGGGCCAGGCCGTTTTGCCGGGCCTTTTGCCCCGCGGACACGATGGCCTGGGCGGTGTGGCCCTTGTTCATACGGGCAAGCACATCGTCACAGCCCGATTCCAGGCCCATATAGACCATGGCAAGGCCCGCCTCACGAAGGGCACGCAGCTCCTCTGGGGTGCGGATTTGAAGGCTCTTGGGAGAGGCGTAGCAGGTGACCCGCTGGCACTCGGGGAACAGGCTGTCAATAAAATGGAGGATTGCCAGCAGCTCCGGCGCCGGGCGGATGAGGGCATCGCCATCGGCCAGGAACACCCGGCGGACGGCGCCGTAGCGGGCCCGGGCCAGGCGGAAATCCTCGAAAATCTCCTCCATGGGACGCAGGGCGAAGCGCTTATCGTCATACATATCGCAGAAGGCGCAGCGGTTGTGGCTGCAGCCGTAGGTGACCTGGACGATGAGGCTGTAGGCCTCGGAGGGGGGACGGTAGACCTTGCCGAAATAGCGCATGGGACGCCTCCTTTGGGGGGAATTGGGATAGGTCTATTATGCCATAGGGCGGCGGATTTGAAAAGAGTATAATTTCCCTCCGCCTCGCATAGGTTGGGAAAAACCACACACGAGGACGGAGAACTATGAACGATCATTGGAACCATGTGACGCTGTGCGGCAAGGCCCAGGGCGAGCCGGTGCTGAGCCATGTGAATCACAACGTGCCCTTCTACAAATTCATTCTGGCGGTGCCCCGGCTCAGCGGCCAGGTGGACGCGCTGCCCGTCATCGCCAGCGGCACCCAGCTGGCCCTGGCCCCCTTCTCCCCCGGCGACACGCTGACGGTGCAGGGGCAGCTGCGCTCGTTCAACAACCGCAGCGGCGAGGGGCCCAGGCTGGTGCTGTCGGTATTCGCGTTCACGCTGGAAAAAACCGGGCGGGAGAGTGTAAACGTGATACAGATTTCCGGAATATTATGTAAACCGCCAATCGTGCGGCACACACCCCTGGGGCGAGAGATATGCGACGCCATACTGGCGGTGAACCGGCGGTACGGGCGGTCGGACTACCTGCCGTGCATCGCCTGGGGGGCCCTGGCCCAGGCGGTGGGCCGGCTGCGGGTGGGGGAGCATCTCACCGCCGAGGGGCGGGTGCAGAGCCGGCTCTACAACAAGGCCACGTTAGGCGGCGTGCAGGAGCGAACGGCCTACGAGGTCAGCATCATGCGGCCCGCCACGGTGGAGGAATTTATGGGTAAGGGGGCACTTGACGGCGGCGGCGAAGCGGGGGTATAATCCTCTCAACGCTTGCGAGGGGTGATGCCGCGGTGACAAAGTGCGAAACGTGCCAGTTTTACGACTACGACGAGGAATATGACGACTACATCTGCACGGTGGACATGGACGAGGACGACTTCGTCCGCTTCATCGGCGGCGACAGCCGGGACTGCCCCTTTTGGCGCCGCGGCGACGACTACGCCACGGCGCGGAAGCAATAGGCGCTTTAATGTTATGTAAACTATGGCCGCCTTCCCTTTTGGGGAAGGCGGCTTTTTATTATGTGTATGGGACCATCGGGCGGGGACGGGCATAGGATGGGGTGGCGGGAGAAACCGCCCATAGAGAGAGATACAATGGAGGAATGTAAATGGCAACCATTACCAACCAGGCTTCCCTCACCTACCGGGGTCTGACCCGGCTTTCCAACCGCACGGTGGGGCAGCTGGACAACGGGCTGACCGTGGACAAGAACGTGAACACCGAGACCTACACCCCCGGCGAGCGGAAGGTGTACTCCGTGGCGCTGCGAAACACCGGCACCGGCCCCCTCACCGACCTGACTTTCAGCGACGACCTGGGCGGGTACGTCTATCAGGGACAGACCGTGTATCCGCTGACGTTTGTGGCCGGGAGCGTGCAGTATTATGTAAACGGCGTATTGCAGGCTGACCCGGCGGTGGTGACGGCGGAGCCGCTGGTGTTCCAGGGCATTGACCTGCCCGCCGGCGGCAGCGCGGTGCTGATCTACGAGGCGGAGGTCAGCGATTACGCCGACCCGGGGCAGAGTGGCACCATCACCAACACGGTGACGGTGGAGGGGGCGCCCGGCGGCAACAGCCAGGCGTCCGTCACCATTATGGCGCTGGCACAGCCGGTGCTGGACCTGGTGAAGGCCATGAGTCCCACCACCGTGACGGCCTGCGAGACTGTGACCTACACGCTGACCCTCTGCAACAGCGGCAACGCCGCCACCGTGGCCGGGGACAACGTGGTGGTGAGCGACACCTTCGAGCCGGTGCTGCACAACATCGCCGTGACGCTGGACGGCGTGGCGCTGGCGGCAGGCACCGATTACACCTACGATGAGACCACCGGGGCCTTCGCCACCGTGGCCGGGGCCATCGTGCTGGACGCAGCCACCTTTACCCAGAACGCCGACGGCACCTACGAGACGGTGCCCGCCGTGGCGGAGCTGGCCATCAGCGGCACCATGAGCGCCGACTGCGGCGGGACGATTCAGTTCTGAGGCGGGATTTTGGATGCGAGAAGGGGGGGGCGGACGCAAGTCCGCCCCCTGGTTTTTTGGGGAATATTGGAAAGTGTGTTAGATTTGCGTTTGTGGGGAGAGGGGGCGGACAGAGTCGTCCGCCCCTACGGTGGGAACGGTGCTGAGCGGTATACAGTAACGTGCAGCATCATCGCCCCCTCATCCGTCACGGCCTTTGGCCGTGCCACCTTCCCCCCGTGGGGGAAGGCTGGGCGGAGCAGAGCCCCGCCCCTACGGCGGGATGGGGCACCGCATACTATGCAACCGGGGTTTTGGTGGGCGGGTTGCGGGGGTTTTTTATTCTCCGTAGTCCATTTGGAGGCGGAAGCAGGGTTGGTCGGCTATGGCGCCTTGGAAGTAGAAGCGGGTGCCGTTTTCCAGGGGCTGCTGCGTCCAGCCCCAGGTGAGGGTCTCGCCGTCTAAAATCTCGTGGTGGTACTCGATTTGCAGGTCCCGCAGGGGCAGGGTCTGGCGGGGCAGCACGTCCTGGGCCAGGTCCAGGTAGCGGGCGTTATTCATGTGGCCGTTCAGGTCCAGGAAGCTGTAGGGCACGGTGAAGGTGCCGCTGTGGTCCGTGTCCACGGCCCGGAGGCTGCGGCTGCGGGGCAGCTCGCGGCCGGTGACGGCGGGGGGCAGATACACGCCGCAGTCCTGGGGGCGCAGCTCGATGGTGCGGCTGTCACAGTGCAGCAGCGACCACTGGGACACCGCCTGGGCCAGCAGCGTGCCGTCGGCGGCCTCCAGCTCATAATACCGGGGAAACAGGCCGTGGCGCATTTCGCCGGGCCAGGTGCGGAGGATGACCTCCTCGTCCAGGGCGGGCAGGCGGGTGATATGCAGGTTCTGGCGGCTGATGATCCACAGCAGGCCCCGGCGCAGCGTCACGTCGTTGCCCTGGCCGAACTGCTCCATCTGCACCATGCCGGTCTCCTGCCACTCGGCCAGCAGCCGGGACAGGCGCAGCGTGCCGCCGGCGGTGACATCGCAATAGCGCACCCGGAAGGGGTGCTGATAAATGGATTCCATAGTACCTCCTGTTTTCTTGCCAATAAGAAATGCTCTGCCTTCGGCAGAGCTTTTCCCATGGAGTTTTGTCAGTTGGTGACGCCGTTGATGGCGGCGATGACGTTACGATACTCCCGGGCCAGGTTTTCCCGCAGGGTGAGCACGTCCCCCTCCGAGCATGTCAGGGCCTCCGCCAGCGCATCACCCGCCCGCTGCAGGCCGGGGCAGAACAGCGCCTCCGCCTCCCGGGAGATGGCGGCGGCACAGTCGGCGGCATCCTGCCAGCGGCTGTCCCGCATGGCGGTCAGCAGACCGGCGTAGTCCTGGGCATAGGGAAAGGCCCGGAGACGGGACACCACCTGCTGCTCGTCACCCATGGCGGACACCGCCGCGGCGTAGTCGCCGCCTATCGCCACATAGAAATCATGTAAAGTCATGGACACTCTCTCCGCATTCCGTTATTATCCCCTGAATAATACCACATTTCGCCAGGGAAAGCAAGATTTTCCGCCGTTTAGCGCCGAGGAGAAGGGGTGTCCGCCTGGCGCTCCATCTCGACGATGTCCTCGTCGCGGTAAAAATCATCGTGGGCGATGTGGCGGCACTCGTGGGCGGCGCTGGTGAGCTGCTGGCCACGGGAGAGGCGGGCGTTGAGATAGACGGAGAAGGTGCCGTCGTCATTGGGCGTGACCATGCCGCCGGCGCGGCAGTCGGGGAAATCCACCAAGTAGATAAAATAGTCGGATCCTTCAATTGGCATTGCGAAGACTCCTTACAAAATCGGCATAGGCCCGAATCTCCTCCTCGCTCATGTCCCGGAGGCTATGGAGCAGGGCACGGGTGGCGCCGCTGCTGCGAAGCTGCTCCAGCAGGCGACGCTCGCTGTCATCGGCGGTGTCACCGTGCATGACCCGGTCCAGGGGCTCCCCCAGATGGTCGGCAATCTTCTCGCAGGTGGACACCGACAGCGTGGCGGCACGGCCGTTTTTCAGATTGGACAGGGCGGATTTGCTGACGCCCGCCTCCTCACACAGGCGGCTGGGCGTGGTGCCGTGGCGCGCACAGAGGCTCTTAATATTGTCGTACAAATTAAACATACCGGCTCCCTCATATTTGAGCAATTTTCACAAAGTTCATATTAGATGCACTCTTTCCCCTTGACAGTTCATTTTGAATGCACTATTATGCACCCATGAGTTCATGAGAAATGCACTTTTTCTTTGTGGTCGCCATTATAGTACATAAATGCTGCACTGTCAACGTTTTTTTATCGAAAAAGGGAAAAATGTGTCGAAACGAGGGGGCGACAGCGCTGCTCTCTTACGGCGGCAGGCACAGTGTATCATCCCGGGAGGGCGAAAAAAAGGACAGTGGGGCGATGGCCGCAGGGAAAAAGGGGGAACGGAGAAAGGAGTGACGGCCATGAGCCAGAAAAAGTATCGATTCCGGGACAGGAGCGCCGACGTGGTGTGCCCCTTCTTCCACAGCCACAGCCGCTCTACCATCCGCTGTGAGGGCAGCGAGGACGGCACGGTGGAGACCACGGCGTATCCCCGCAGCGCCGATTTGCAGCAGAAGATGACGGATTTCTGCTGCTGCGACAGCTACAAGCGGTGCTACCGCTACGCCACGGTGATGTACGCCAAGTATCCGGAGGACGAGGCGTGAGACCGGCACAGTGGGCGGCGGCGCGGCGGCTGTATGAGGCCGGGGAGACGGCGGCGGAGGTGGCGAAGAAGTACGGCGTGACGGCCCAGTCGGTGAACCGGCACATCCGCAGCGAGGGGTGGGTGCGGCACCGGGACAGGCAGACGCGGCAGAGCCGGATGGAGATGCTGTACGACGCCATCCTCACCCGGCTGGAGGCGGCGGTGGCGGAGACGGAGGGCAGCGAGGCGGACAAGCTGGGGAAGCTGCTGACCGCCGCGGAAAAGCTGGACAAGCTGTGCGGCGAACCCACCGCCACAGCCATCCAGGTGGAGCTGGGGGCGGCGGAGGAATATGCAGAGTGAGGAGCTGGGCGCGCTGCTGCACATTGACCCGCCCAACCCCAAGCAGCAGCAGTTTCTCACCGCCACGCAGCGGCACGTGGCCTACGGCGGGGCCCGGGGCGGCGGCAAGAGCTGGGCGGTGCGCACCAAGGCCGTTTTGCTGGCGCTGCGGTGGCCGGGCATTAAGATACTGATCCTCCGGCGGAGCTACCGGGAGCTGATGAACAACCACGTCAGCTTCCTGCGGCGGCAGCTACACGGCATCGCCGTGTACCACAGCACCGACAAGGTGTTCACCTTTCCCGGCGGCAGCACCATTGCCATGGGCTACTGCGCCTGCGACGGCGACCTGGACCAGTACCAGGGGGCGGAATACGACGTGATTTTCATCGACGAGGCGGGGCAGCTGATGCCGGAGTGGATCGAGCAGCTCAACGCCTGCGTCCGGGGCGTCAACGATTTTCCCAAGCGGGCCTACTACACCTTGAACCCCGGCGGCCCTGCCCACGGGTACTTTAAGCGGCTGTTTATCGACAGGCAGTTCAGGGAGGCGGAGCGGCCGGAGGAATACCGGTTCATCCAGGCGCTGGTCACGGACAACACGGCGCTGCTGCGCTCCCAGCCGGAATACATCGCCCAGCTGCGCACGCTGCCGCCCCACCTGCGGCAGATGTGGCTGGAGGGGCGGTGGGACGTGGGGGCGGGGCAGTTCTTCGCCGAGTTCCGGGACGACCCGGCCCACTACGACGACCACCTGTTCACCCACGTCATCGAGCCGTTTCAGATCCCGGCGGGGTGGAGCGTGTACCGCAGCTACGACTTTGGGTACAACAAGCCCTTTTCCTGCGCCTGGTGGGCCATGGATGAGGACGGGGTGGCCTACCGCTTTCTGGAGCTGTACGGCTGCACCGAGACGCCCAACGAGGGGGTGCGGTGGGCGCCGGAGCGGCAGTTTCGGGAAATCGGACGCATTGAGCGGGAGCACCCCTGGCTGCGGGGGCGCAATATCCGGGGCGTGGCGGACCCGGCCATCTGGGACAAGTCCCACGGCGAGAGCATCGCCGAGACGGCGGGGCGGTGCGGCGTATGGTTTCAGAAGGGGGACAACCAGCGGATTCCCGGATGGATGCAGATGCACTACCGCATGAGCTTTGACGGCCAGGGGCGGGCCCAGCTGTACGTGTTCAAGACGTGCAGGGCCTTTATCCGCACCATTCCCCTGCTGCTCTACGACAGCCGCCGCCCGGAGGACCTGGACACCGACCTGGAGGACCACGTGGCCGACGAGAGCCGGTATTTCTGCATGATGCGGCCCGTGGCCGCCCGGCCCATCGAAGCGCCCAAGCCACGGCTTTTTGACCCGCTGGCGGAGGGCACGGTGCCCCGGCGCAACGCCTTTGGGCGATGATGCGCCCCCATTCCGGACAGGGCCCCACGGGCCCCATCATAAGAGGAGGTATTATGTCAACCAAAAATTTCGATTCCCACACCGACGCCGCCCCGGAGGCGGCGGAGACGGCGCTGCCCATCGGCAAGGAGCAGGTGCGGCAGGCCATGGAGACGCTGCGGCGCTACAAGCAGGGCAAGGCCAGCCTGGAGCAGCGGCTCATCGACAACGAGCAGTATTGGAAGCTGCGGCATTGGCAGCAGTACCGCGCCGGCAACGGCGGCGACCCCCAGCCCGTCAGCGGTTGGCTGGTGAACGTGATATTGAACCGCCACGCCGACGCCATGGACGCCTATCCCCAGCCCACCTGCCTGCCCCGGGCGGCGGACGACGAGCCGGAGGCCGCCACGCTGAACCAGGTGCTGCCGGTGATACTGCGGAACTGCCGGTTCCGCCAGACGTACAGCCGGGTGATGTACGACAAGCTGAAATCCGGCTGCGGGGCCTACGGCGTGTTTTGGGACAGCCGGAAGCTCCACGGCCTGGGGGACATCGCCATCCGCCGGGTCAGCCTGCTGAATCTCTTCTGGGAGCCGGGCATTGAGGACATCCAGGACAGCCGCAACGTGTTCTGCGTGGAGCTGTGCCACAAGGATGAGCTGGTCAGCCGCTATCCCCAGCTCCAGGACAAGGCGGTGGGCGGCAGCGGCGAGGTGAGCCACTACCTCTACGACGACCAGGTGGACGTGACGGACAAGGCGCTGGTGGTGGACTGGTACTACCGCAAGGGGGACAGGCTGCACTACTGCAAGTTCTGCGGCGACGAGGTGCTGTTCGCCACCGAGAATGAGGCGCGTTACGGTGACGCCGGGTGGTACAACCACGGGCGGTACCCCTTTGTGCTGGACACGCTGTATCCCGAGGAGGGGACGCCCTGCGGCTTCGGCTACGTGGACATCTGCAAGGATCCCCAGAAGTACGTGGACGTGCTGAACCAGGCCATTTTGAAGAACACCATTGCCGCGGCCACGCCCCGGTTCTTCATCCGCGCCGATGGCAGCATCAACGAGGAGGAGTTCGCCGACTGGACAAAGCCCTTTGTCCACACCGACGGGGCACTGGGACAGGACGCCATTTTGCCGGTGCCCACCTCCCCCCTGCCCGCCACGGCGCTCCACGTATTGCAGCAGAAGGTGCAGGAGATGCGCCTCACCTCCGGCAACACCGACAGCGCCACCGGCGTGGCCACCGGCGCTGTGACGGCGGCCAGCGCCATCGCCGCGCTGCAGGAGGCCAGCGGCAAGCTGAGCCGGGACATGAACGGCACCACCTACGACGCCTTCGAGGAAGTGGTGCTGCTGTGCATCGAGCTGATGCGCCAGTTCTACGATACGCCCCGCACCTTCCGGGTGGTGGGCGCAGACGGCGAGAGCGGCTTCATCCGCTACCAGAACAGCGGCCTTGTGGGGGCCGAGGACAGCGCCTTTGGCGTGGCGCTGGGGGTACGGGCGGCGGAGTTTGACATCGACGTGGCGCCGCAGAACGAGAGCCGCTACACCACCGCGGCCTACAATGAGCTGGCTATGGCGCTGTACAGCGGCGGCTTCTTCGACCCCGGCAGGGCACGGCAGGCCCTGGCCTGCCTGGAGATGATGGACTTCAAGGGCAAGGAGGCGGTGGCCCGGCGCATCCGGGAGGGGGCTATGGAGGCGGCGGACGCCGCCATGGCGGCAGGCGGCCTCCGGCCCGGCATCAACTGGCCCACCGGCGGCGAGGATCCCAACGTGTTCCGGGCCAGAAGCAACGTACACCAGGCCACCCGGCCCCGGTGACGGCCATGATCACCGTGACGTATGACCCGCCGGAGATGGTGTTCTGGGGCCACGCCGGGTATGCCGCCAGAGGGCAGGACATCGTGTGTGCCGCCGTGTCCGCCCTGTACGGCACATTGGCGCTGCAAGACGGCGTGGCTACGGCGGGCAACCGGGCGGTGAGCCGCAGCCGGGCGGGAGAACAGGCCATGGCCATGATTTGGCGCGGGGTGAAAGCCCTGGCGGAGCAGTACCCCCGCCACATCATCGCCCTGGACGGCACGAAAGGAAATCGCCTCCCCTGCGAGGCGGGAAAGGAGACAACACATGGACAATAACACCACCCAGACCCAGGCGGAGAGCCTGGAAACGGCGTCGGAAGCAGCGGCCCCTACGGCCGGGATGACGCCCCCCGTCCCGCAGGAGGAGGCAGCCCCGGCACCACAGCCGGCGGAGGACCCCGTATGGCAGGCCATCGCCCGGGAGGCGGCGGCGCTGCGGGAGGATTACCCCGCCTTCGACCTGGAAGCGGAGATGGCGGACCCCCAGTTCGGCATGCTGCTGGCCACCCTCAACGGACTGGGCTGGCCTGACGCCTTGCGCACCGCCTACCAGGCGGCCCACCACGAGCAGATCATGGCCAGCGTGCTGGGCTACGCCGTGGCACAGGCCCGCTCCCGCATGGCGGACAGCATCCGTTCCGGTCAGGCCCGGCCCGCCGAGACCGGCAGCGGGCCAGCGGTGACCGCCGGCCCTGACCCCACACACATGACGGCGCGACAGATAGAGGACGTGCGCCGCCGGGTGCTGCGGGGCGAGAGAATTTCATTTTGAAAGGAGAAAACAACATGCACAATTTCATGGATCTCCAGCGCTTTGCCGAGGGCGGCACGCTGGTGAACGCCACCAACCAGTACGTGAACGCCTATGACGGCACCTACGAGGCTTTTTCCGGCAGCAACACCCTGTCGCCGGAGAACAAGACCTTCTACAACACCGCCCTGCTGGAAAACGCCAAGGCGGAGATGGTGCACAGCCAGTTCGCCAAGCGCACTCCCCTGCCCCGAGGCAACGGCAAGACGGTGGAGTGGCGCAAGTTCAACACCATCGCCCCCGCCTCCCAGCTCACCGAGGGCGTGATTCCCACCGGCCAGAAGCTGGGCATGTCCACCCTGACCGACGAGGTGAGCCAGTATGGCACCTACGTGGCCATCTCCGACATGCTGGACCTGACCGCCATCGACCCTGTGGCCATGGAGGCCCAGGTGGAGCTGTCCGCCTCCGCGGGCCGCACCGAGGATGAGCTGTGCCGCAACGACCTGATGACCGGCACCAACGTGCTGTATGCCCAGAAGGTGGTCAGCGGCGTGGCCACCGACGTGTCCCAGCGCAGCGGCCTGGACATGACCGCCGTGCTGACCCCCGACACCGTGAAGCGGGCCAAGACCAAGCTGAAGAAGCTCCACGCCCCCACCATCGACGGCAAGTACGTGGCCATCATCCACCCCAGCGTGGCTTACGATCTCACCTCCCACAAGGACTGGATCGAGTACCACAAGTACGCCGGCACGAAGGAGATCTTCTCCGGCGAGATCGGCGAGCTGGACGGCGTGCGGTTCGTGGAGTCCAGCCAGGCCAAGGTGTTCCGGGACAGCACCTGCCCCAGCGACGGCAACAATGGCCGTCTGGCGGTGTACGCCACGCTGTTCCTGGGCAAGGACGCCTTCGGCTGCATCGATTTGCAGGGTGGCGGCCTGCAGATGATCCTCCACAGCGCCAGCGAGGCCGGCGGCCCCCTGGACCAGTTCAGCACCGTGGGCTACAAGCTGACCACCAACGGCGCCAAGGTGCTCTATGAGGACCGCATGGTGCGGGTGGAGAGCTGCAGCCACTATTCCGGCGAGGACGTGGCCAACTGACGCCACCAGGCGGAGCGGTCGTAACCGGGCGCTCCGCCCTATTTTTATCATAAAAGGAGGATGTTTCCATGTCTGAAAAGAAAAACGCCCAGGTGTACGACCCCTGGGAGGAGATGCGGCAGGTGACGCTGCCCCGCCACAGCAAGAACGAGCAGAATTTCCAGTGGGTCAGCGTCAACGACCGGCACTTTCAGATTCCCCGGGACGGCCAGAGCCACGACGTGCCCCTGCCCATCTACGAGGTGATTATGCATTCCCGGGCCATGGCGGATTTCGCCGCCGACCGCAGCGAGGCCATGATGGCGGAGCTGAAACGCTCAGCCAAGGAGAGCGAGCAGGAAGTGTAAGGAGGGGACGCTATGACGGTAAACCAAGTACTGACGGCCCTGGACGAGCTGACGCCCAACACCTTCTCCACCGAGCGGAAGCTCCAATGGCTGGCCGCCCTGGAGGGGCAGCTTTACGAGCAGGTCATCGCCCGGCACGAGGGCACGGAGGCAGACGCCCCCGGGCCGCTGCTGCCGGAAACGGTGCTGCTGGTGGAGGAGCCTTACAGCGAGCTGTACGTGCTGTACCTCCAGGCCAAGGTGGCCCAGGCCAACAGCGAGACGGAGCGGTTCAACGACGCGGCCGCCGCCTACGACGCAGCCCTGCGGAACTACTGCAACGCCCTGCGCCGCGCCCACATGCCCGTCAGCGACGCCGCACGCTGGAGGGTACTGTGATGGAACAGCTTGTGAGAATGCGGCAAAAGGGGGCCACGGTGCGGTTTTTGGATCGCTTCGGCGGCTTTTGCGCCACGGAGACGCCGGTGGCGGGCCAGTTTGCCTGGGAGGAGAACCTCTCCGCCCACCGCTACCCCGCCCTTTCCACCCGGCTGCCCCGGCGGGAGATACCCGTCACCGACGCCGGCGGCGGGCTGCTGGCCAAGGAACATCTGTGGTACGTCAGTGGCAGCAAGCTGCGCCACGACGACGTGGCGGTGGAGCTGGGGCTGACGGCGGGCGAGAAGCAGATGGTGTCCATGGGGGCGTATCTGCTGGTGTGGCCCGACAAGAAATACGTGAACACGGCGGACATCACCGACTGCGGCAGCATGGAGCAGGTGAACACGGTGACCTCCGCGGTGGTGACGCTGTGCGATCAGGGCGGCAGCGACATCACCTGCACCCGCTCCGCCACCGCCCCTGCCAGCCCTGCCGGCGGAGAGCGTTGGCTGGACACCTCCGTGACGCCGCCGGAGCTGAAAGCATGGCGCAGCGACAGCGCCGCCTGGGAGGTGGAGAGCCCCACCTACGTGAAGCTGGCCTCCGCCGGCATCGGCGCGGGGCTGCAAAGAGGCGACGGGCTGGAGGTGTCGGGCTTCAGCGATGAGAGCCTCAACGGCGTTTTCCCCGCGGAGGCGTCGGAGAATGACTTCGTGGTGATCCCGGGGATGGTGGCCGCCACCCTCAACTGCTCCGGACAGCTCACCGTGGCCCGGACGGTGCCGGATATGGACTTCGTGACGGAGTGCGACAACCGCATCTGGGGCTGCCGCTACGGCACGGTGGAGGGCCGGCAGGTGAACGAGATTTACGCCTGCAAGCTGGGGGACTTCCGCAACTGGCGGTGCTACCAGGGGCTTTCCACCGACAGCTACGCCGCCGCCCGGGGCAGCGACGGCCCCTGGACCGGGGCGGTGACATACGGCGCACAGCCCCTTTTCTTCAAGGCCAACGCGTTGGAGAAGGTGTATCCCTCCGCCACCGGCGCCCATCGCATCGTGTCTCTGGGGTGCCGGGGCGTGGCGGCGGGGTGCCACCGCAGCCTGCAGATCGTGGACGAGACGCTGTACTATCTCTCGCCCCAGGGGGTGTGCGCCTACACCGGCTCCCTGCCCCGGGCGGTGTCCGCCGATCTGGGCAGGGTGAGCTACGACAGCGCCGCTGCCGGGGGCTGGGACGGGTGCTACTACATCTCCATGCGCCGCAGCGACAACCACACCTGGCACCTTTTCACCTACGACGCCCAGCGCCGCATCTGGCACCGGCAGGATGATACTCACGCCGTAGCCTTTTCCCTGTGGGGCGGGCAGCTCTACTGCCTGACGGCGGAGGGAAAGCTCTTCGCCATGGACGGCGGAGACGGCCAGGCCCCCATGGACTGGGTGGCGGAAAGCGGGCCGCTGCACGCCCGGTCGCCGGGCAGCCAGTACGTAAGGCGGTTTGTGGTGCGGTGTGAAACCCAGGGGCGGTTCCGGCTGCAAATCCGCTATGACGACGGCCCCTGGGAAAAAGGCGGCACCTATGAGGGCCACGGCCAGAGCAGCTTTGTGCTGCCGGTGCAGCCCCGGCGGTGCAGCGCCGTGTATCTGCGGCTCAGCGGCAACCGGCCCTGCCGGCTGGACGCCATCGCCGCCTACTGGGAAGGGGGCAGCGACCAGCTATGGTGACAGAGCGGTTTCCCCTGCCGCCGCCGGAATTGCGCAGCGGCGGGGACGATTTATACGACTACCTGTACCAGACGGCGGAGCGGCTGAACCTGCTGTTGCAGGATCTGACCGGGGTTGCCGGTGAAAGCGGCGGCGCGGGGGCCATGGAGGCCACGCTGTCGGCCCGGGAAATCCGCTCGCTGGTGCAGCGCAGCCTGCAAAAGCTGACGGTGCAGGGCCAGCAGATTACCGGCGGCGCCATCCAGGTGGGGCCGGTGTCCCTCTCCGGGGCGGTGAACGCCCCGGCCGCCGTGGGCGACGCCACCGGTATCGCCACGGCAGCGCTATCTGTCAGCGGCGGAGCGGGCGCCATCGACCTGGGGGGCGAGACGCTGGCAGATTATGTAAACCGAATGGTGCACCAGACATAAAAAGGAGGTATTCCATTGACCAATTTATCCTATGGCAGTCGGGGCGACGAAGTGGCCTCGCTGCAAAAGCAGCTCAATGCCGCCGGGTACAGCCTGGCGGTGGACGGCATTTACGGCGCGGCCACCGATGCCGCCGTGCGGGATTACCAGAGCCGCAACGCCCTGGCGGTGGACGGCGTCGTTGGGCCGCTGACCATGAACAGCCTGTTTGAAAAGGGAGGCGGCATAGGCCGTTATGAGTCGCCGGTGGGCGGACGGATGGCCACGCTGTATGAGATGATGACCAACCGGCCCACCTTCACCTATGACCCGGAGAACGACGCGGTGTATCGCTACTACCGGCGGCAGTACACCACCGCCGCCGCCCAGGCCCGGGACGACACCCTGGGCCGCACCGCCGCCCTCACCGGGGGCTACGGCTCCAGCTACGGCCTGAGCGCCGCCCAGCAGGACTATCTGAACTACATCAACAAGCTGTGGGGCGTGCTGCCCACGCTGTACCAGCAGGCCTACAACCGCTACCGCAACGAGGGCAACGACCTGCGGGCAGAGTACAGCGCGTTGCTGGCGGCGGACAAGGCGGCCTACCAGCAGTATCAGGACTACGTGAAGCAGTACCAGGCAGCCCAGAAGGCGGCAGCAGCGGCGGTGAAAACCGCTTCCAAAACCACAAAGACCGCCAAAACCGCCAAGGCGGCCACCGTATTCCGCCGGGGCGGCAACGCCGTGGCTATGACGGTGTGAAAAGGAGGGGGCGGAAATGAAGCTGACAGTAAACGGCAGCGCCATCCGCTGCCTGGAACGGAGCATCGTCACCACCGGCATGGCGGGGGCACCGGTGCAGTTCGTCTTTGACAGCGCATGGAGCGCCATTTCCGGCCGGACGGCGGTGTTCCGCTGCGGCGACGTGGAGCGGCAGATGGTGCTGGACGAAAACGGCGGTGCCGTCATCCCGGCGGAGGTGCTGCACACGCCGGGGCGAACGCTGTATATCGGCGTATACGGCACGGCGGCAAGCGGCGCCACCTGGCCCGCCCCCACCCCCTTCTGCGACTGCGGCGCGGTGCAGCAGGGGGCGGCGGTGGCAGACGAGGCGGCGGGCATCACCCCCACCCTGGCCCAGCAGGTGCTGCTGGCGGCGCAGACGGCCCAGGCCATCGCCCAGAGCGTGCGTGATGATGCGGACAGCGGCGCTTTTGACGGTGCCGACGGCCACGGGCTGGTGATCCTGGGGCTGTACGCCACCCTGGCGGCGCTGCAAAGCGCCCATCCCACCGCCGGGCAGGGCGACGTGTACGCCGTGGGCACGGCGGCCAGCAACGTGCTGTACGTGTGGGACGGCGCGGCGTGGGTCAACCTGGGGGCACTGGCCGGTCCCCAGGGCCCGCAGGGGCCCGCCGGGCCCAACGTCATCAGCAGCGACACCTCCGTGACGCTGGGGAGCGGCTATTTGCTCAACAACGGCGGCCAGCTGCTGGCCCGGGGCGCCGCCACTTCCGTGGCCCAGGGACTGGTCAACCTGGTGACTGCCGGGGCGGTGTATGACGCCATACAGAGCGCCAGGCCCCAGGCGGGCACCATCACCCTGTCCGCCACCTGGAGCGGCAGCGGGCCCTACACCCAGGCCGTCACCGTCACCGGCGCCACCGTCACCGCCAGCAGCCGGGTGGACGTGCAGCCCGGCGCCGCGGCGCTGGCCCAGCTTGCCGACGACGGCGTGGCGGCGCTGTGGATAGAGAATAACGGTGGCACGCTGACGGCCTATGCCCTGGGGGCGGCGCCCTCGGCGACCATGACGGTGCAATGCACGGTGACGGAGGTGACGGCATGAGCATCATCGGCAACGCGGTGACTTTCGGCGGCGGCAGCGGAGAGCCGGAGCTGCTTTGGACCAATCCTGCCCCTTCCTCGGCATTTTATGAGCAAGATGTTATCGTTCCAGATGAGTATGACGCATACCTTATCTCTGTCAAATACAGAACATATGTTGGGGCGGTTGTTACATCATATGTACCAAAAAATGCAAGTAATTTTTTAGTCCCCGCTTTTTGGTTGGTTGATAATAGTAGCTTAAACATGGCCGTCAGGGAAATTACATCCATTAGCGGTGGGGTCATATCCTTTGGCTGGGGAAAATATGGCAGTTCGTCAATCACCAGAAACTGCGAATTTGGCATCCCTCGGGCCATCTGGGGCGTGAAGTGGACGATTTGAGAGGAGAAAAACAAGATGAAAACTGAAACAAACGGCGTAGCGGTGCTGGCCGCGTTCTGGGGGCTGGTGTGCGCCTACTGCATCAAAATCATGGTGCCGCTGATCGTACTGCTGTGCGTGATGCTGCTGGACTACGCCACCGGCATGGCCAAGGCGTGGCACCGGGGGGAGCTCAGCAGCCGGGTGGGAGCCCGGGGCATCCTGAAAAAGCTGGGCTACGTGGTGACGGTGGCGGTGGCGGGGGTGATGGACTGGCTCCTCGCCTACGGCCTGGCCCAGGCGGGCGTGGACATCCACCTGCCCTTTTTGCTGGGGATGATCGTGACCTGCTGGCTGATTATCAACGAGCTTATCTCGATACTGGAAAACGTGGCGGCTATGGACGGGCCGGTGCCGCCCTGGCTGGGGCGGCTGCTGGGCAGGCTGAAGCAGACCGTGGACAGCGCCGCAGAGCGGAAGGAGGAAGAGGCAGATGGCCTATAAAATCGCCCTGTCCCCGGAGGATAGGAGCACCAACACCTACCACCCCCAGGCGATGTACCGGGGCCGTAGCACAAACGAACAGGAGCAGATGCGCCGCTGCGCGGATTTGCTGGAAAAAGAGTTGGTCCGTTGCGGATTTGAAGTGAAAAACATGCAGTACGGCAACATGTATGACCGGGTGAAGGACGGCAACAATTGGGGCGCCGACCTGTACATCGCCCTGCACACCAACGGCTTTGACGGCACCGTGGCGGGGACGCGGGTACACTGCTACCCCAGCGACAAGTCCCGAAAAATCGGCAAGCTGATCCAGGCGCGCATCGCTCCCCTGTCCCCCGGCGGGAGCGACAAGCTGGTGGAAAGCGCCACACTCTATGAGCTGAAAGCCACCAAAATGGCCGCCGTGCTGCCAGAGTTCGGCTTCCACGACAATTTGGCGGAGGCGCAATGGCTGATTGACAACATGGACGCCATCGCCGCCGAGACGGCCCAGGCGGTATGCGACTATTTCGGCGTGGCCTACGGGGCGGAAACGCAAAAAACACCCGCCGTCACCTTTGAGGTGCGGCAGGTGGTGGACGGTCAAGTGGTGCAGACGTGGACGCTGGCATGAGGCGCGGCTAGCGGTAGTTGGGCGGGCATCGCCCCCTCATCCGTCACGGCCTTTGGCCGTGCCACCTTCCCCCCGAGGGGAAGGCGGGGCGATAAAATAAAACTTTTCACAGCCTTCTCCCCGAGGAGAAGGCGGGTAAAAACAAGAAGCCCCGGCGTAAGCCGGGGCTTCGTTGTGTATGGATGTTTTATCAAACCGTAAGGTTTTGGTTAGAAACCGAAAGGTTTAATTAGAACTCCTTCTTCTTGCCGATCACGACAGCGGAGCCAGCGACGCTCATCAGAGCCAGGCCAGCGTACATAGCAACACCGGCATCGAAGGTCTTGGCGGAGGTCACGCCCTCGGTCTTGCCATCCTTGGCAGGGGCAGCGCCGATCTCGAAGTAGCCGTTTTCAACGTCTTTATTACGCTTGTTGGCGGCCAGCAGCAGCCAGTCGTTGTAGCTGACAGCCTTCTGGGTCTTGCCGCAGTCGGGGCAGGTACGACCGGTAACGGTGACCTTATCCTCAGCGAAGATATACTGCCAGGCGTGGGGCGCGTTCTTGGCCTCACCAAGGATGCCGTACATCTTGCCACCGATCAGCAGGTAGCCTTCCTCGGAGGGCTCGCCAGCCTTAACGACGACATAATAGGTCTCATCATCATCCACATAGGAAGCGACGTCCCGGCCCTTGACGTTCTCAGCATTCTTCTGGTAGAAAGTCTTGCAGGTGGCGTCATCCTTCTTCACGGTCTTGCCAACCAGCTCGCCCTCGGCAATGTATTCAACATCGGCAGCCGCCAGGTACAGCCAGCTATTGCCGCTGCGAACAGCGTAGTTAGCGTAGTCAGCCTTGTCGACGACGACATAGGTGTCACCGGCGATCACATAGTGAGCAATCTTATTGTGAGCGGCGTCAGCGGCCTTGAAAGTCACGTCAGTGGCAGAAGCGTCTTCGGCGACCTTTTTGTTAGCGTCAAGGACATAAGCCTTGCCGCTCTCAAAGCCAGCGGTAGCGGCGAAAGCGACGGTGCCCAGAGCCAGGACCATAGCCAGGCACAGCACCAGAGAAACAATCTTCTTCATTGTTTTTTCCTCCATTAAAAATTTTTACATTTGTTCGGTTGGATAACCCATCCTTTTACGGTTTGCATTATAGCAAGGGAAAAGGAGAGCGTCAAGGGATTTGGGGAATCTGTAACCATTTGTAACCTTTGTTACCGGGGTGTTACCGGAGAGACATTTTACAGCCTTCCCCCTGGGGGGAAGGTACCCCAGTGCGCACACTGGGGGGAATGAGG
>CAMKGX010000021.1 GCA_946412355.1 uncultured Clostridia bacterium | reverse complement strand
CAACACCATTTTCGTCATCACCATGTTCTTCGGCGGCGGCCTGATCCCCACCTACTTGCTGATCAGCAACCTGGGCATGCTGGATACCATCTGGGCCATCCTCATTCCCCCTGCTTTCAGCGTGTGGAACATGATCATCGCCCGCACCTATTACATGGGCATCCCCCGCGACCTGCAGGAGGCCGCTGAGATCGACGGCGCCACCGAAATGATCTACTTCTTCAAGATCCTGCTGCCCGTCTGCACCCCCATCATCGCCACCATTTCCATGTGGCAGTTCGTGGGTATGTGGAACAGCTACTTCGACGCCATGATCTATCTCAACAGCGCCTCCAAGCAGCCCCTGCAGCTGGTGCTGCGGGCCATCCTGATTCAGAGCCAGCCGGAGCCCGGCATGGTGTCCGATATGCAGTCCACCGCTGAGCGCGCCCAGCTGGCCGAGCTGCTGAAGTACGCCACCATCATCATTTCCTCCCTGCCTCTGATGATCATGTACCCCTTCTTCCAGAAGTACTTTGACAACGGCATTATGGCCGGCGCTGTCAAGGGCTGATGCGGCCTTCACAGGCAAAACCTGTTTATAAGCATAAAGGAGAAAAAGTATGAGCAAAATGCGCAAAATCCTTGCCGTCGTTCTGGCCCTGGCCATGACGATGGTGCTGCTGGCCGGCTGCGGCGGCAGCTCCGCTCCTACCGGCGGCGAGGCCGGCCTGGAGGTGGATCCTGCTTCCCTGCAGTTCCCCCTGGCAGAGACCGCTCAGATCAGCGGCCTGATCAACTACCCCGCGGGCACCGAGTCTGAGCCCAACAACCGCACCATCTTCAAGCGCCTGGAGGAGCAGACCAACGTCCACGTGACCTGGAAGGCCATCCAGAGCGACCAGTGGGGCGACAAGATTGCCCTGGAGATGTCCAACATCAAGACCCTCCCTGAGTTCGTGTTCTCCGCCGGCTTCAGTGATCCCGACCTGCTGAAGTACGCCAAGCAGGGCGTCATCATCAACGTGGAGGATTACATCGACAAGTATATGCCCAACCTGTGCAAGGTGTTTGAGCAGGCTCCCGAGTATCGCACCATGTGCACCGACGAGAACGGCCACATCTGGGCGCTGCCCTGGATTGAGCAGCTGGGCTATGAGAAGACCGCCATCCAGACCATCGGCAACATGCCCTTCATCAACGTGGCCTGGCTGAACTTCCTTGGCCTGGAGATGCCCACCACCGTTGACGAGTTCGAGCAGGTGCTGCTGGCGTTCCGCGACAACGCTGACAAGCTGAAGGCTGAGTTCAACATCGAAGGCGACATCATCCCCCTGGCCTGCATCGTGGGCTCCGGCAACGAGGACTGCCGCGTGCTGACCAACGGCTTCGGCGAGGGCTACGGCGATCCCGATGACGGCCGCCACATCGTCGTCACCGACGAGGGCAAGGTCATCTGCTCCGCTTCCACCGAGGGTTACCGCAAGGGCGTGGAGTGGCTGCACAAGCTGTACACCGAGGGCCTGTTTGACCCCGAGGCCTTCACCCAGGAGTGGAGCACCTACGTGGCCAAGGGTAAGTCCGGCCGCTACGGCGTCTGCTTCAGCTGGGACGTGGCGAACATCGTTGGCCTGACCATGAACGAGATCATCGACGGCACCGCTCCCTGGGCTCCTCTGCCCATGCTGGAGGCTGACGTCCGCAACCTGACCCCCTGCAACGGTTCCTACACCTCCGGCTTCGATCGCGGCCGCTGCGTGGTGACCGCCAACGCCAAGAATCCCGCCCTGGTTTGCGCCTGGCTGGATCAGATGTATGCTCCTCTGCAGAGCCCCCAGAACAACTGGGGTACCTACGGCGAGGATGACGGGTTCGATATCTTCGTCATGGGCACCAACGCCAATGGCGAGCCCATGCTGCAGCACGCCAACCTGGGCGACCACTCTCCCGTGGAAGTCCGCGAGGCGGAGTGCGTGGGCGGCCCCCTGGCCATCCTGGACAGCTACTACGGCGTGTACGTCACCTGCCCCGACGACGCTCAGTATCGTCTGGACTGGATCAAGGACATCTACACCCCCGACATGCACACCAAGTACGTGTTCCCCAACGTGTTCATGAGCACCGAGGATACCAAGACCATCTCCAACCTGAACGCGGATATTTATAAGTGCATCAACACCTTCCGCGCCAACGGCATCATGAACGGTGTCACCGACGCCGACTGGGAGAAGCTGCAGAGCGACCTGGCCGCCTACAACGTGGACCAGTACCTGTCCATCTTCCAGAAGTACTTCGACGCCTACATGGCCGGCTAATAGCTGTACCTTGCCCGCCTCTTTGCCCATAAGAAGCGGCTGTCTTCCCCGCCTGGGGCGACCCAGGCGGGCGAAGAGAAGGGCTTCCGCAGTGGGAACCCTTCTCTTTGCCAAACCCCGATAGGAGGAAATCAAATGACCAGTAAGGCCCTGCAAAAAGTAAGGGATTTTGAAAAGAAGTATCTGCCTTATGTGCAGGCAGAACAGCCCAAGTTCCATCTCACCGGCGGTATCGGCTGGATCAACGATCCCAACGGCTTTGCCCCTTATAAGGGGGAATACCACCTGTTTTTCCAGTATTATCCCTACGACACCAAGTGGGGCCCTATGCACTGGGGACACGTGAAGACCCGCGACTTCCTGCACTGGGAGCGTCTTCCCGCTGCCATGGCGCCGGACACCGAGTATGACCGGGACGGCTGCTTCTCCGGCAGCGCCGTGGAGACCCCCGACGGCAAGCATCTTCTGATGTACACCGGCGTGCGCAACGTCCGCCGCCGCAACGGCATGATTGAGGCCTTTCAGACCCAGTGCATCGCCATCGGCGACGGCGTGAACTACGAGAAGGTGGACTGCAATCCCGTCATCCAGGGCGACCTGCTGCCCGAGGGCGGCAGCACCCAGGACTTCCGGGACCCCAAGATCTGGCGGGAAGGGGATATGTACTACGCCGTCATCGGCAACCGCTGCGCCGACACCAGCGGTAACATCCTGCTCTACCGCAGCCCCGACGCCATGCACTGGGAGTTCGTCAGCGTGGTGTCCGCCTGCCACAACCAGTACGGCAGCATGTGGGAGTGCCCCGACCTGTTCCGGCTGGATGAGAAGGACGTGTTGCTGGTCTCTCCCCAGGAGATGACCGCCATCGGCCTGGAGTTCCACCCCGGCAACGCCAACGTGTGTCTCATCGGCCAGATGGACCCCGACACCCACCACCTGATGCGTGAAAACGTGCAGGCCATTGACTACGGCCTGGACTTCTACGCCCCCCAGACCCTCTTGACAGAGGACGGACGCCGGGTGATGATCGGCTGGATGCAGAACTGGGAGACCTCCTCCTGCAAACTGTCCTCCCTGCGCTTCATGGGTCAGATGACGCTGCCCCGTGAGCTGTCCATCCGGGGCGGCCGACTGTACCAGAATCCCGTCCGGGAGCTGGAGCGATACCGCGGCATCAAGATCGATTACCACTACGTGCTGATTAACGGCGAGACCAGCCTCCGGGGCATCAACGGCCGGTATCTGGATATGACCGTCACCATCCGGCCGGGCAACGAGGCCAGCATGTTTAAGTGGTTCCGCCTGTATGTGGCCCGGGACGGCGAGCATTTTACCCTGATTCGCTTCCGCCCCGACACCAGCACCATCAAGGTGGACCGGACCCACAGCGGCTTCCCACACGACATCGTCAACGTCCGGGAGTTCCCTGTCTGGATGAAGAACGGCGTGCTGAAAATGCGGGTCATTATGGACCGCTACAGTCTGGAGCTGTTTGTCAACGACGGCGAGCAGGCTGCCTCTTTCGTGCTGTACACGCCCCTGGAGGCCAACGCCATCAGCTTCTCTTCCGACGGCAGCGTGCTGATGGACGTGGAGAAATACGAGTTGGAGATGAACTGACTTATGGGAAAGACCTTTGACGTCATCGCCCTGGGCGAGCTGCTGATCGACTTTACCGAAAACGGCGAGAGCGGGCAGGGCAATCCCCTCATGGAGGCTAACCCCGGCGGCGCACCCTGCAACGTGCTGGCTATGCTGGCCAAGCTGGGCAAAAAAGTGGCCTTTGTGGGCAAGGTGGGCAAGGATATGTTCGGCCGCCAGCTCCGGGACGCCGCCGCGGATGTCGGCATCTGCATGGACTATCTGCTGGAGGACGACGACGTACATACCACCCTGGCTTTCGTCAAGACCTACCCCGGCGGCGACCGTGACTTTTCCTTCTACCGCAATCCCGGCGCGGACATGATGCTGCGCAGCGACGAGCTTCCCATGGAGGCGCTGCAAAGCACCCGCATCTTCCACTTCGGCACCCTGTCCATGACCCATCCCGAGGTTCGGGAGGCTACGAAAAAGGCGGTGGCCGTTGCCCGTGCATCCGGTGCGCTGATTTCCTTTGACCCCAATCTGCGGCCCCCCCTGTGGGCCAGCCTGGACGAGGCCAGGGAGCAGATCGCCTGGGGCCTTGCCCACTGCGATATTCTGAAGATCGCCGACAATGAGCTGGAATTTATGACCGGCCAGACCGATTTTGAAGCCGGGGCCGCCATGCTGCAAAAGGATTACCCCAACATCCGGGTGCTGAACGTCACCGCGGGCGCCGACGGCAGCTATTGCTTCTACGGCGATAAGCACGTGTTCGTGCCCAGCTTCCGCCTAGGCGGCACCATTGAGACCACCGGCGCCGGCGACACCTTCTGCGCCTCCGTGCTGCATTTCGCGCTGGAGAACGGCATCGAGGGCCTCACAGAGCAGCAGTTGACCGCCATGCTGCGCTTCGCCAACGCAGCGGCATATCTGGTCACCACCAAAAAGGGCGCCATCCGCTCCATGCCGGAGCCGGAGCAGGTGCAGGCCATTCTGGCGAATCACTGAATCGTAATTTCCACGGCCCCGACCACTCCACTTTCTGGCCGGACTCGCCGTGAAAAAAAGGAGGATGAAAACGCCCCGGCTCGGGCTGCGGCAGTGTGGAGACCTGTCGTAAAAGCAGCGCCACGGAAGTGGGCTGTGAGGGCACATTTGGCGGAGGCCGTGTGTCCGGAGTCGAAATTATGGCATCTGTTCAGCTGAAAAACATCAAGAAAGTGTACCCCTTCGTCAGCGGCGAGCAAAAGAAATCCAAGAAGAAAAAGGCCGATGAACCCGAGAAGAAGAAGGTAAACCTGCAAATCACCGACGAAGGCGTGGTGGCGGTGCAGGAGTTCAACCTGGACATCAAGGACAAGGAGTTCATCGTGCTGGTCGGCCCCTCCGGCTGCGGCAAGTCCACCACGCTGCGCATGGTGGCGGGCCTGGAGGAGATCTCCGGCGGCGAGCTGATCATCGACGGCAAGGTCATGAACGACGTGGCCCCCAAGGATCGCGATATCGCCATGGTGTTCCAGAACTATGCCCTGTATCCTCACATGACCGTGTATGACAACATGGCCTTCTCCCTGAAGCTGCGCAAGGAGCCCAAGGACGTCATCGACAAGAAGGTCCGTGAGGCCGCCGAGATTCTGGACATCACCCAGTATCTGGAGCGCAAGCCCAAGGCCCTGTCCGGCGGCCAGCGCCAGCGTGTGGCCATCGGCCGCGCCATCGTCCGTGACCCCAAGGTCATGCTGATGGACGAGCCTCTGTCCAACCTGGACGCCAAGCTGCGTAACGAGATGCGCGCCGAGATCATCAAGCTGCGCCAGCGCATCAACACCACCTTCATGTACGTGACCCACGACCAGACCGAGGCCATGACCCTGGGCGATCGTATCGTCATCATGAAGGACGGCTACATCCAGCAGATCGGCACGCCCCAGGACGTGTTCAACCATCCCGCCAACCTGTTCGTGGCCGGCTTCATCGGCATGCCCGTCATGAACTTCTTTGACGCCCAGCTCAAGCGCGAGGGCGACAAGTACTTCGTGGAAGTGGGCGGCATCAAGGTGGAGCTGGCGCCCGAGAAGGAAGAGCGCCTGCTGAAGAACGACGTCCAGTCCCAGCCCATCACCCTGGGCGTCCGCCCCGAGCACACCGACGTGGCGGACAGCGGCATCACCGCCAAGGTGGAAGTGGCCGAGATGATGGGTTCCTCCGTCCACCTGCATGTCAACGCCGACGGCCGCGACGTCATCATCATTGTGCCCACCATCGACATGAAGGGCAATTACAACCTGGGCGACACCGTTCACTTCACCTTCGGCGGCAACGTGGCCCACGTGTTCTCCAAGGAGACCGAGAAGAACCTGGAGTTCTGATTCGTTCAGCGTTACCACACATAGAAACAGCGCCGGGAAACCGCAGTTGCGGCTTCCCGGCGCTTTCTGTGTATCAATAGGGTGGCTTTACAGATAACGGTCCATCTGCTCCCAGAAAACCTCATAGGCGTGCTGGGCGCGATCTTCGCCTTTTTGCAGCGTCTGTTCCAGCTTCTTTTCGGCGCTTTGCCGTGTGCGCTCAATGGCGTCCTCGGCGCTCTGCTTCGTCCGCTCGATGGCGTCCTCGGCAGTCTGCTTCGTTCGCTCGATGGTTTGCTCAATGGTCTGGCGGGTCTGCTCCAGCACCTGCCCGGCGCCCTCTTGCAGCTTTTCACCCAAGCTGCCCGCCCGCTGTAGGGCGTTCATCCACTCTCCGGCCCGGGCGTATACTTCATCGGGCAGTTTGTCGTGGCTGTCGTAGGCACCGGATTTATAGCGGTCGATGACTACCTGGTAGCGGGCAAAGGCGTTGGCCACGCTGTCCTGCCAGGAGAGGTAGAGCTGGGCCATGGCGTTCTCGCCCACGGTGTGCATGGCGTCCGGCCGCTGCACCAGCGTTTCCAGCCTGGCGCAGAGGGAATCGGCATTTTCCTCGATCAGGAAGCCGTTTTCGTCCTCGGTCACGTCCTCGGCGGCGCAGCTTCCCCGCACCAGCACGCTGGCCAGGCCGCAGGCCGCAGCCTCCCGCACCACCAGACCGTTGGTGTCGAAGGTGGAGGGGAAGAGGAACAGATCGCCCCGGCAATACCAGGCCCGGATCACGTCCCGGTCATAGATGGCACCGGTGAAGAAGCAGCGGTCATTCAAACCCTGTTGGGCGGCATAGTCTCGAATCTCCTGCTCGTCGCTGCCCTTGCCGATAAACACCATGCGGAAGTCCACGCCCTTTTCCCGCAGCGCCGCCAGGGCGTCCAGGATGATGCGGATGCCCTTGTACCACATCATGCGGCCTACGAACAGAAACACAGGCACGCCTGCCGGCAGGTCATAGTCCGCGGTGGCAGCGGCAATGGCCTCCTCGCTGACGCGGCCCCGGGGCACGTCCACGCCGTTGGGCATCACCAGATAGTCGCCGGTGTAGCCCAGGGACCGGAGGTTTTCACCGGCGCCCCGGCTCACCACCCACACCTCATCGCAGGCGGCGATGTTCTGCACCAGGGCCTTGATGGCGCCCTCCTGCAAGAGCTTGCTGCGCACCGCCTTGGCGATGTCGATGTCAAACTTGGTGTGGTAAGTGAACACCACCGGCGCGTTGGCGATGTGCCGCACCGACCTGGCCAGGATGGTGGAGGCCACGGGGCAGTGGGTGTGGAGCAAATCCACGGGATTTTCCTGCAAATACCGGGCAATCTCCGGGGAGAAGGGGGTGCCCGCCATGTAGCCCACCTGCTTGCGCAGGTCAATGCTGGGATAGCGCACCACCGGGAAGGCGTAGCCGCTGTCGTCGGCTTCAGGGTGGGCGGGGGTCATCACCACCGCATGGCCGTGATGGGCCTGGATGTGGGTGGCATAGTTGACCACCGCGTTGGCTACGCCGTCAATAATAGGGGGAAAAGAATCATTGAGAAGGCAGATACGCTCTGACATCATCAAACGCTCCTTTATCTGTCAAATGTAGGCGCGAAAGACGCCATAGGTAGTATATCACAGTGAAAATGGGATTACCATAGTAAAAATAGACACCGAATTTTAGTGCAGAATGCTTTTTCCTGTCAACGAACTTCTGCGTGGAAATGGGGTTTTCAGAGCAAAAACGCAAGAAATTAGCAAAAAAATAACAAACAAATTATAAAATTTTTCTGGACAAGCCATTAAATGTCAGCCTGGGTTTCCGCCGGCGGCGCAGGAAACTGCCAGGGGAAAAACAGTGTCGTCTCCGCCCCTTCACAGCATACGCATACGCGGTAGTCCGATATGTCTCCTTCCGCAAATCCGGCGGGGGCAATATCCTCCGCCTGCGGCAGCACGGAAAAGCCGTCCGGCCGGCGGGACAATCCCTGGCCTGTCAGTTTGAGAAAGCTCTCCTTCCGGGTCCACAGCCGGATAAACGCCGCCTCCTTATTCACCTGCTGCGCCAGCCATGCCTGTTCCGCTGCCGTCAGCACACGGCGCACCAGGGCGCCGTCCACCCTGCGGGGGCGCTCTACGTCCACACCCACGGCCCGGTCTGCCACGGCGCACACCGCCAGCGTGCCGCTGTGGGACAGGTTGAAATGAATGTCCGGATGATGGACAAGGCGAGGCTTTCCGTTTTCACCATAGGACAAAGTCAGGTCCGTGGCCCCGGCCTGCCCCAGGGCCCAGGCCAGCAGCGCCCCGGCCCCCAGGGTGAGCCGCCGGGCTTCCGGCTGCACAAGGCGGCCCACCCGCTGCCGCCGTTCCTCCCAGGGCAGAGCGGCCAGCGCTGCGTCATACTGCGTCCCCGTCAGGGCCGACACGTCGAAATAGTAACATTTGACAGCCATGGGCCGCCTCCTCACATCATTTAATATAGTGTTATTTACCATATTTCCCCCGCCTGTGCAACCCTTTTTCCGCATAGGGACATTCCCGCTGCGCATACAGTGGGGCCAAAGGAGGGATTGCCATGTGGAGCGCTGCTTTGCTATTTCTATGTAATTGCCTGTTTCTTTCGCTGCATCTGGCCAACGACAGCGGCTCGTTCCCCAAGCCACTGTCCAAAGAGGAGGAGGCGGAATGCCTTCGCCTTGCCGCCGCCGGCGATTTGGACGCCCGGAACAAGCTGGTGGAGCACAATCTGCGCCTGGTGGCCCACATTGTAAAAAAGTATTACACCCAGGCGGATTTACAGGACGACCTGATCTCCATCGGCACCATCGGCCTCATCAAGGCGGTGAACACCTTCCGCCCCGACAAGGGCATCCGCCTGGCCACCTACGCCAGCCGCTGCATTGAGAACGAAATCCTCATGTTCTTCCGCTCCCGGAAGAAGCTGCAGGGTGAAGTGTCCCTGTCCGACGCCATCGAGGGGGACGGTGACGGCGATGAGCTGCACCTGGCGGACGTGGTGGGGGAGGAGGACACCATGCTGACGGATCTGCAGGACAGGGATGACCGGATTCTCATTCGCCAATTGGTGGCCAGGGTGCTGGACGAGCGGGAGGCGGACGTGATTCGCCGCCGCTACGGCCTGGGGGGCGCCGAGCCGGAGACCCAGCGGGAAATCGCCAAACGGTACGGCATCAGCCGCAGCTACGTCTCCCGCATTGAGAAAAAAGCCCTGGAAAAGCTGGCGGAGGGCTTGGAGGGGAAGATGTAGCATAAAACCGGGAAAGAAAAACGAGAAAAATCGGCAAAATTCTCTTGCGATACCAGTTGACTTTTATTCCGTCCCATACGATAATAAATTGACTTATACCGTGAGAGGAAATGCCTTATGCGTAACTATCAATGCGACATCACCACCATGCGCCAGCGCGTGTTCGCCGAGGTGGCCCGTATGGCCTACGAGGGCGGCGACTACACCCAGCGCATGGAGAAGCTGCCCTATGAGATTGTCCCCGGCGAGGTGGGCAAGCAGCGGGACTCCATTTTCCTGGAGCGCGCCATCGTGGGCGAGCGCATCCGCCTGGCCATGGGCCTGCCCCTGCGCAAGGTGGAGGAGCACAATATGATCTCCGACGGCGTGCAGGAGAGCGCCATCGCCGAGAAGTATTATGAGCCCCCGCTGATCAACGTCATCAAGTTTGCCTGCAACGCCTGCCCCCCCACCCATCTGGAGGTGACCAACGCCTGCCAGGGCTGCCTTGCCCACCACTGCTCCACCGTCTGCCCCAAGCAGGCTGTGTACTTTGAGCATGGCAAGGCCCACATCGACCAGTCCAAGTGCATCAAGTGCGGCAAGTGCAAGCAGAGCTGCTCTTACCAGGCCATCATCCGCTTCGAGCGGCCCTGCGCCGAGGCCTGCGGCATGGACGCCATCGGCAGCGATGAATACGGCCGCGCCGAGATCAACCACGATAAGTGCGTCAGCTGCGGCATGTGCCTGGTGAACTGCCCCTTCGGCGCCATTGTGGATAAGAGCCAGCTTTTCCAGCTCATCCACTCCATCAAGCGGGGCGACAAGATCATCGCCATCATCGCTCCCGCCTTCTGGGGCCAGTTCGGCGACAAGGCCACCCCCGGCAAGATTCTCACCGCCATGAAGATTCTGGGCTTCCAGGGTCTGGAGGAAGTGGCTGTGGGCGCCGACCTGTGCTCTGTGGAGGAGGCGGAGGAGTTCGTCCGCGACGTGCCGGAGAAGCAGCCCTTTATGGCTACCTCCTGCTGCCCCGCCTGGTCGGTGATGGCCAAGAAAGAGTTCCCCGGCATGGCGCCCTATATCTCCATGACCATGACCCCCATGGTGCTGACGGCTCGGCTCCAGAAGCGCCGCCACCCCGACTGCAAGATTGCCTTCATCGGCCCCTGCGCCGCCAAGAAGCTGGAGGCCAGCCGCCGCACCATCCGCAGCGACGTGGACTTTGTGCTGACCTTCGAGGAGCTGCGGGGTATGCTGCGCGCCAAGGGCATCAACTGGGAGGAGGTGCCCGACAACGGCGCCGAGTATGAGGCTTCCGCCCCCGGCGTGGGCTTTGCCGCCAGCGGCGGCGTGGCCAACGCAGTGGCCGAGGTCATCCACCGCAACCACCCCGACATGGAGGTGAAGACCGTCCACGCCGACGGATTGAAGGAGTGCCGCCAGATGCTGCGTATCGCCCGTACCGGCAAGTACGACGGCTATCTGCTGGAGGGCATGGCCTGTCCCGGCGGTTGCGTGGCCGGCGCCGGCACGGTGCAGCCGCCGGAGCGCTCCCGCATGAAGCTGGAGCAGTACAAGGCCATGGCGCCCCTCACCAACCCCCTGGACACCGCCTACCTGGACGACATCAGCATCCTCCACGAGGACGATGAGCACTGGGCGCACAGCTCCAACCACTGATGATGAAATAAGAATACCGGAGCTGCCGATACGGCAGCTCCGGTATTTTCGCGTGCAATTCCTGTTATGACGGCAGTTACGGCTGTTCCTACCCGCCGGTGGACGTAGGCGTATCGGTAGGCGTCGGCGTCGGGTCAGGGGTAGGTGTTGGCGTCGGGTCAGGCACAGGTGTTGGCACCGGGTCGGGCGTGGGCGTCGGGTCAGGCGTGGGCGTCGGCGTATAGATGGGCCAGTCCTCCCCTGTGGCAGCAGGCGTCTGTTCCACCGGCGCGGAGCTGACAGGCTGCCGGACAGGCGGGTTATAGGGCACGTAGGCCGCTGCGTTGCCGGTGCCGCCGGGATAGACAGCGTTGTAGTAGTCGTAGGCGATGACCAGCTTGGCGTAGCTGTATTTGGCGTCCACCAGGGCGATGACGTTGTCGCAGTAGTTCTCCGGCACAGTGACGCCGGGGCGGGGCGTGAAGGTGTTGTAATGGCAGTCGTAGGTGCCGGCCAGCGTCCGCCAGCTCACACCCGCGCTGGTGGGAATGATGGCGATGGGCATGGAGGCGGAGACGGCAGTGGGGGACACGTGGCTGTCCAGCACGTCGCGGCCCGACAGCAGCCGGGAGTCGTAGGAAAGGCCAAAGAGATTGCTGAGAGTGGGCAGAATGTCCACGGCGGTGCAGGGGGTGTCCACGGTGATGGGCGCGTCCATGCTGCCGCTCCACAATAGCCACGTGCTCTTATAGCGACTGATGTCCTTCTCCGTGTCGTCGATGCCCGACAGCTCCGGATAATAGTCAAAGCCCTCGCCCACCATGGCGTAAGGGTAGTGGTCCGCCGTCATGCAGATCACCGTGTCCTCCAGCGCCCCGGCCTCTTCCAGCCGGTCGTAAAGGTATTGCAGCGACAGCTCCACCTCCAGGTTGGCGGCAATGAAGGCCTGCACCGTGGTGGAGGCGTTGGGGTAAGCCGCCTGGGCCTCCGCCTTGTGTCGGGCGGACATGGCCTGGCTCCAGCCCCAGTTGGCGTGGCCGCTGACGGTCATATAGTAGGCGTGGAAGGGGGTGCCGTGGTCGGCGTAATTGGTCAGATATTCGTCCACCGTGGCCTCCATCATCTCCAGATCGGAGTAGGGCCAGGAGCCGTCGCCGTTGGTCTTCAGCTTCAGGCCGTTGCCGCAGCCCACGTAGAGATACCCCAGGTTGGGGTGGGTCTTATCCCGCTCATAGTAGGTGTATTCGTTGTTGTGCCAGGCCCGGCAGTCGTAGCCCAGGGCGCCCAGTTGGTTACCCATGGCAAGGGGCATATAGTCCCGTGCGCTGGCGTAAAAGCTGACGTTGCCGTTTACCCAGGTGGGGATGAGGCCCGTCATGGAGGCGTATTCGCCTCCGGTGGTGGATTGGCCCCAGGCGGGCTGATAGTAGTCGGTGAACACAAAGCCCTCGTGGGTCATCTTGTATAGCATGGGCGTCAGTTCCGGGGAGATGACGTAAGGGGAAAAGGCCTCCGCCGTAATGAGAATGAGATTCTTCCCGGCGAATAGGCCGGTGTATTCATTCTGATACGTGGCGGGCTTGGCGGCGAAATACCGGTGCATGGCCGCCAATGTCTCGTTGCTCTCGCTCTCCGCCAGGGCGGCAAAGTCGATGTCCAGCGCGTTTTCGCCGTATTCCTCCGGCGGCGGCAGGGTTGGCGTCTCGTCCACGATTTGCGTGATGTCCACCGCAGGCTGCTCCGGCACGCCGGTGACGGCGTACAGCGCCTCCAGCCGCAGCTGTGTCACCAGGCCGAACCGGGGAATGGTGCTGTTGGCGGTGAAATCGTAGGTGTACACGTTGCGGTATGGCCCGAAATGGCCCATCACCATGCCGCACACCTGCAGCACGATGGCGGCCACCAGCGCTGTCCACTTTACGGCGGAGCGGTAGGGGATGGGGGCGAGAATCACCCTGCGCCAGATCAGCAGCGCCGCAAAGGGCACAAGGGACAGCAATATGAAGGGAATCCGCTCCAGAATCACCTCTATCATGGTGCCGAAAAAGCTGTCCAGCACGTGGCCTGTCATGGCCTCCATGTAGCCAAAGCCGAAATAGGACTTGAAATAGCTCTTGCAGCAGTATTCGATGCATTCAAATACCGTCCAGGCAAAGGTGAGCACGGCGGCGATTACCGTCTTTACCTTTTGCTGCCGAATCAGATTCAGCCCCAGGGCCAACACGAGGCCCGTGGCCAGTGCAAATGCGGTGATGGGCAGCAGGGAGGGGGAGAAGAAGGGGTTCTCCTTATCAAAAATTTGCAAAAGCCACTCGTGGTACACCAGTGCGCAGGGCAGGAAGAGCAGGGGCAGCACCCGGGCAGCCTTGGGGGCGGCCTTGGCGTCCAGCCGGGATTTAGGCGTGTCAGACATAGTGTTTCTCCTTATAGAAAGCCGCGACAGCGGCGAAAAATCGGGACTGCGGCCATTGAAAATCACATTTTGGCATTATAACACGGGCTGCGTCATTTTGCAAATTCCGCCTGAGCGCGTCACCAAAAAAGGAACGGCTACCTCATAGGATAGCCGTTCCCTGTAGAAATATCCGGTTTTTGGAAAACCATCAGTCGTCCCAGCCGTGGCCCGGACCGCTCTGGGCGAAGTGGATGGCCCCGGTGCCGTATTTTCCCCGGATGGCGGCCATGGCGTCCTCCAGCTTCTCCTGCTTCTCGTTTTTCTGCTGCTGCGTCCCGCCCAGCAGGTCCAGCTGTTGAAAGCTGTCGCCGCTTTCGGTGATGTACAGCGCCGTCACCGTCAGGGAGCGGATGGCCTCGCCGCTGTGCCACAGCTCGCCGGTGAGGGCCAGGGCCGTGTCGTAGATGTCCCGCATCAGATGGGTGGGGGAGGGAAGCTGGGTCTGCCGGGAGCGCTGGGTGAAGTCGCTGCGCCGCAGCGTCACCGCCACGCCGCCGCAGTAGAGCCCGTGCTTGCGCAGCCGCATGGCCACACTGTCGCACAGCATCCCCAGTGCCGGCCGCACCTGGTCCCACCGTGTCAGATCCTGGGGGAAGGTGCTGCCGTTGCCCACGGATTTCACCGGTTCCTGCTGCTCCGGACGGCGGACGGGGCTGTGCTCCATGCCGTTGGCGTAGAGATGCAGCTCCCGGCCCATCTTGCCCATCCACTCCGTCAGCTTGTCCTCCTCAACGGCGGCCAGCTCTCCGATGGTTTTTATGCCGTGCTTGCCCAGTACCTCCCGGGCCGCCTGGCCCACATATAAAAGGTCGCCCACCGGCAGGGGCCACACAATGTCCCGCCAGTTTTCCCGGGAAATCACCGTGGTGGCGTCGGGCTTTTTATAGTCGCTGCCCAGCTTGGCAAACACCTTGTTGAAGCTGACACCCACAGAAACGGTAAGACCCGTTTCCTCCTTAACCCGGCGGCGAATCTCGTCCGCCACCGCCTTGGCGTCGCCGCCGAACAGGTGGAGGCTGCCGGTGATGTCCAGCCAGCTCTCGTCGATGCCGAAGGGCTCCACCAGGTCAGTGAACTGCTCATAGATACCGTTCACCTGGCGGCTGTACTCCCGGTACAGCCCGTGGTGGGGCGGCAGCAGCACCAGGCCCGGCGCCTTCCGCTTGGCCTGCCACACCGTTTCCGCGGTCGTAACGCCCAGGCGCTTGGCGGGGTCGTTTTTGGCCAGAATGATGCCGTGGCGAGAGGCGGGGTCACCGCACACCGCCATGGGGATGTCCCGCACCTCCGGGTGGGACAGCATCTCCACCGAGGCAAAAAAGCAGTTCAGGTCACAGTGCAATATCACCCGGTCGTCCACGGCGCCACCCCCTTTTATATAGTATAGCATATTTCCCTCTCGCGGTAAAGAAAAAGCACCGCCGTGGCGGCGCTTTCAGATTGTCAAAAAAGCATCTTAGATTTCGCGCCCGCAGGCGCGAACCCATGAAATCCGAAAAAACTGACGGCGTGAACGTCAGTTTTTTCACTTCTCAGGCTACGAAGTGTGCGAGCGAAGCGAGTGCGCGCAGTAGACTGCAATCCCATTGTCAAAAAACGGCGGAGCCGTTTTTTGACAGGCGCAAAGCGCCGCCGTGGTGGCGACGCTTTGCGGGAATCACTTGTGCAGCAGGGGGGACAGGGGCTTGTAAATGATAAAGCACAGCACCACGTCAATGAGCCCCTTCACCAGGGTGAACGGCACGTTGAACACCACCAGGCAGTTCAGCAGCGCGTTGCCGGTGGGGATGTGGGCGATGGTGCCCAGAATGGCCTCGTAGGCAGCCACAATGGCGTCCAGCGGCATCCGGTACAGCACCACATAGGCGGGGTAGACCAGGAAGTAGTTCATCGGAAGGCTGACGGCTGCCATGGCCACCGCCCCCAGCACGGCGCCCCAGGCGGCGGTGCGGCGGTTCTTGCTCCGGTGGTACACCAGCCCCGCCACGAAGGCAAACACGCCGCCCAGCAGGAAGTTGCACAGCTCGCCCACGCCGGCACTGTGGCCGAAGGGCAGGTGCAGCAGATTCTTCACCAGCTCGATGGCCACGCCCCACACCGGGCCCAGGGCGAAGGTGCCCAGCAGCGCCGGCAGGTCGGACACGTCCAGCTTCACGAAGGTGGGCATGATGGGAATGGAAATCTCCACAAATTGCAGCACAGCGGCGATGGCGCTGAGCATGGCGGCCACCGCCAGACGATAGGTTTTTTTCTTTTCTGCGGACATAAAAATACTCCTTTTACGAAAAATACACCCTGGAAGATCGTCTTCCAAGGTGCACGCAAATAGAGCATTCAAATGCCGTACACGCCTTCTCTCATCCAGACTGTGACTGTCGGTACCGGAATTGCGCCGGTTCCTGCCCGTGAAAACGGGCTCGCGGACTATACCGCCGGTGGGGACTTGCACCCCGCCCCGAAGACCAATGATCCAATTGTGTTCGCCTGACACTATACCACAGTTCCCGGCCAAAGGCAATAGTGAATTACTCGCCTTGACAATATCGAACAAACGTGCGATAATGGAGCCGATCAGGAGGTGAGACCATGCGCGCACAGGCCATTACCTGCGCTTTCACCGGCCACCGGCCGGAAAAATTGCCCTGGGGCGACAACGAGCAGGACCCCCGGTGTCAGGCGCTGCAGGAGCGGATTGCCGATGCGGTGGAGCAGGCGTATTTGGCGGGTTTTCGCCACTTTGTGTGCGGCATGGCCCGGGGCTGCGACACCTGGTTTGCCCAGGCGGTGCTGTCCCTCAAGGAGCGGTGGCACGACGTGACGCTGGAGGCGGCCGTGCCCTGCGCCGACCAGGCCCAGCGCTGGCCCCAGGCGGACAGGCGGCGGTATGATGCCATGCTGGCGGAGTGTGACCAGCGCACCGTGCTGTATGACCACTACGTCCCCGGCTGTATGCAGCAGCGCAACCGCTATATGGTGGACCACTGCGACCTTCTGCTGGCAGTACACGACGGCGTCAGCGGCGGCACCCAGAGTACGCTGACCTATGCCTTTTCCCACCAGATCAACGTGGTAATCCTGCCGCTGGTGGTTGAAAAGGTTGACACGCCGTGCTATAATACACCCCAGATTGACAATAAGGAGTGTACAGAGCTATGACATATACCTATACGCCCAAGGGCGTTTGCTCCCGCCGCATGACGGTGGAGCTTGAGGATGGCGTCATCCGCAGCGTTCAGGTGGAGGGCGGCTGCAACGGCAATTTGCAGGGCATCTCCCGCCTGGTGGTGGGCATGTCCGCCCGGGACGCCATTGCGCGCATGAAGGGCATCCGCTGCGGCTTCCGTCCCACCTCCTGCCCCGACCAGCTCTCCCAGGCGTTGGAGCAGGCCCTGGCCCAGGCGGTGTGATTATTGCTTCTACGTCAAAAGCCCGTGAGGTCAATCCTCGCGGGCTTTTCACCTGTCAAAAAACGGCTATGCCGTTTTTTGACAATGGGGTTGCAGTCTACTGCGCGCACTCGCTTCGCTCGCACACTTCGTAGCCTGAGAAGTGAAAAAACTGACGCGCATGTCGTCAGTTTTTTCGGATTTCATGGGTTCGCGCCTGCGGGCGCGAAATCTGCGATGCTTTTTTGATAATCTGAAAGTCCGTGAGGTCAATCCTCACGGGCTTTGTCATGTGGTTTTGCTTTACACTGAAACGGCGCTTTCAAACAGCGTCCAGGGCCATTGCTCCGGCGGGGGACAGTGTACGTCCACCGCTTTCCCGGTGATGGGATGGCGAAAAGCCAGACGGTACGACCACAGCGCCGTGGTACACTCCGCCTTGCTGCCGTAGCGAATGTCCCCCAGCAGGGGCAGACCCCTGTGGGAGAACTGGACACGTATCTGATGGGTGCGCCCGGTGTGGAGATGTACCCGCACCAGGGACAAATCATCGCTCCTGCCCAGCTCCACGTAGTCCAGCGTGGCCTCCCGCACGCCCTTGCGCATGCGCTGCACCACGTAGCTTTTGTTCACCCGGCTGTCACGAAACAGCAGGTCCGTCCAGGTGGCGGAGGGCTCTGCCGGATGACCCCGCAGCACCGCCAGGTATTCCTTGGTGATTTCATGGCGGGCCACCAGTCCCGTCAGCTTGCCGGTGACGTCTGGGCGGCGGGAGAAGAGCATCACCCCGCCCACCACCTTGTCCAGCCGGTGCACGGTGGCGATGTAGTCCGGCTTTCCCTGCTCTGCGAAGTGCTGCCGCAGCAGCGCCGGCATACAGGCGGCGCCCTCCGTGTCCTCACTGAGCACGCCCACGGGCTTTACCGCAATCACCAGATAGGGGTCTTCATAGAGAATCCGCATGGTTAAAATCTCCTGCCCCGATAGCTGCGGTGCTGATAGTGCTTGTCGCTGCCCCGCCCATAGCGGCGCTGGCGGCGGAACACCTTCCACCACACCGTAAAGGCGATGACCAGCGCGGCCAGCGCAACGATGGCCACCTTCACCACGGTACGGGACAGAAAGGCCAGTACCTGGCTCTTCACCACCAGGAAGCGGCTGGCGGACACGTCGCTGACCGCCAGCAGCGGCACGGTGACGATGTCGCTGCCCCGGAACCGCAGCGTGATGCTGCCCAGCTCGTCCCCGGCGGTGACGGGGGCCGCCACTTCGCTCTCATACAGCGTCACCACCCGCTCCAGGTCGGCGGGGTCCACGTCGTTGGGCAGTATGGCGGTGGCCGTTTGGGCGGGGTGCACCACCACGTAATTGGCCTCCTTGCTCAGCGTCACCGGCACCTCCTGAATCAGCTCCTCGGCGGTGATCACCGTCTTGGTGCTGAAGCTGGCAAAGCCCCACTCCAGCAGCCGCACCGACTCGGTGAAGCTCTGAATGTCAGTGCCGCCCTTGCCGTCCGGCGCCACATCGGCGCCCAGCACCACGCTGATCAGCGTCCGCCCATTCTTGGTGGCGGAGGCGGCCAGGCAGTGCCCGGCGGCGTCGGTGGTGCCGGTCTTGATGCCATTGGCGTAGGCGTAGCGGTAGCCCATGTAACGCCAGTTGTCCAGCAGGGAGTTGGTGGTATGTAAGGTACGGGTCTTGTCGCACTTGTTGGTGGGTGCGATGTTGATGATGGTGTTGCTGCACAGGTCGGCAAAGATGGGGTTTTGCATGGCGCAGCGGCAAATCACCGCCAGATCGTCGGAACTGGAATAATGCCCCTGGGCGGTAAGCCCGTTGGTGTTGGTGAAATGGGTGTTGCGGCAGCCCAGAGAGGCGGCCCGGCTGTTCATGGCCTCCACGAAGTCTGCCACCGTGCCGCTGACGGCCTCCGCCAGCACGTTGCATGCCTCGTTGGCCGACACCAGCAGCACGCAGCACAGCAGGTCCCGCACCGACATTTCCTCGCCGGCCACCAGCGCCGGGTCGGCGTTGCTGCCGTCGGCGGGCAGCCCCATCAGCGCCGCAGGGGAGGCGGTGATGATCTGCTCCATTTTCAGCTGCCCCCGGTCTACGGCCTCGATCACCAGCAGCGCCGTCATCACCTTGGTTACGCTGGCGATGTCCAACTGGGCGTCACCGTTCTGGCTGTATAAAATGGTGCCTGTCTCCGCGTCCAGCAGCGTGGCGGCCTTGGCCTCGATATGCATCTCCTCCTCGGCGGCGGCGGGCGCACACAGCGCCATCACCAGGACAAGCGCCAGGAGCAGGGATAAGAAACGATGTAATTTCATAATGACAACTTCTCCGGGATTTGATATAATAGGTAAAACAATGGGGCGGGATGCCCGCATGGTATGTTCATACACCCGTTATTATATGCGAAAAGGAGCGGCGCGTCAACTGTGACACATGGAGGAAGGTGGACTGCCACCCACCGGTATCTTCTGGCAGTTACGGCAATATTTGTCATTGTGGCGGTGGCGCTGTGGCTGACCGCTCCCGGCCATAGCGGCCCGGGCTACCGGGTGACGGTGGAGCGGGGCGCGTCGGAGCGTGACGGCAAAATCAATATCAATGCCGCCGACGCCGATACCTTGACCCTGCTGCCCGGCATCGGCCCGGTGCTGGGCCAGCGGATTGTGGACTACCGCGAGGCCCATGGCCCTTTTACGGACCCGGAGCAGCTTTTGCAGGTGCAGGGCATCGGGCCGAAGACGTTGGCGGGCTTACAGGACTATATCACCTGGGAGGAAAATGATGAAAATTCTGGTGGTGGATGACGAACAGGTGCTGGTGAAAGGCATCAAGTACAATTTGGAAAAAGAGGGCTACCAGGTGGCCACAGCCTACGACGGCGCCGCCGCTGTGGAGCAGGCCCGAACGGGGGAGTTTGACCTCATCATTCTGGACCTGATGATGCCGGTGCTCTCCGGCACCGAGGCCTGTATGCAGATCCGTGAGTTCTCCGACGTGCCGGTGATCATGCTCACCGCCCGGGGCGAGGACGCCGACAAGCTGATGGGCTTTGCCTGCGGCGCCGACGACTACGTCACCAAGCCCTTTAATATTTTGGAGCTGAAAGCCCGTGTACGGGCCCTTTTGAAGCGCTCTGCCCCCCGGCAGAGCGCGGCGAGCGCCGCTGCCGACGATATGCTGACGGTGGGCGACCTGCGCCTGGACAGTTCCCAACGGGTGGCCATCCGGGAGGGCAAGATTATCGACCTCACCGCCAAGGAGTACGATTTGATCGAGCTTTTGATGCGCAATCCCGGCCGTGTGTACAGCCGGGAATCCCTGATGAACCTGGTGTGGGGCTACACCTATGCCGGCGACTACCGCACCGTGGACGTCCACATCCGCCGTCTCCGGGAAAAGCTGGAGGCCCAGCCGGCAACGCCGGTACACATTATGACCAAGTGGGGAGTGGGTTACTATTTTAAAGCCGAGAGCCAGCCTACAATTTAAGTTCGGCGCCAGCTACATCCTCATCATCGCCGCCGTGCTGATTTTGCTCAACACCTATCCGCTGCTGGTGTCCCAGAACCTGGTGTTCAAGTCCAAGGCCGCCGGGATGACCAGCTCCGTCAAGGTGATTGAGTCGGCCCTGTCCGGCCTGGAACGGCTGACGGAGGAGAACGTGGGTCAGGCCCTCAGCGGCATGGAGGAGACCGGCGTCAGCCGCATTCTCGTCACCGATACCGCCGGACGCATCCTCTTCGACAGCCGCGAGAGCGGCGGCGCCCAGGGGCTGTACGCCTTCTACACCGAGGTGGTGCAGGCCCTGCGGGGCAATGACGCCGTGTTCTGCACCTATAACGACGCCGCCTTCATCAGCCGCATGGCCTCGCCGGTGGTGTACCATAACCAGATCGTGGGCGCCGTGTATGCCTATGAATACGACGCCGAGCAGGCGGACCTGTTCAAAAGCTTCCAGTCCAACCTGCTGAAAATCTCCGGCATCATCGCCCTTGCGGTGCTGGTGCTCAGCGTGGTGCTCAGCCGCGTGCTGACGGCCCAGATCGGCGAGCTGCTGGCGGCCATCCGCCACGTGCGGGAGGGCGCCTACACCCATCGTGCCGCCGTCAAGGGCAACGATGAGATCAGCCAGATCGCCACCGAGTTCAACAGCCTCACCGACCGGCTCCAGACCACGGAAAACGCCCGCCGCCGCTTTGTGTCCGACGCCAGCCACGAGCTGAAGACGCCTCTGGCCGGCATCCGCCTGCTGACCGACAGCATCCTCCACAGCGACGATATGGACAGCGATACCACCCGGGAGTTCGTGAGCGACATCGGCCGTGAGGCGGAGCGGTTGACCCGCATCACGGAAAATCTGCTGCGGCTGACCCGGCTGGACAGCGCTGTGGTGCCCGAGGCGCAGCGGGTGGAGGTATGCCCGGTGCTGGACCGGGTGGTGCGGATGCTGAGCATGGTGGCCCGGGACCACAACATCACCCTGACCCATCAGTGCGACCCCAGGGCCGCCGTCATGGCCACCGAGGACGATTTACACCAGATACTGTATAATCTAATGGAAAACGGCATTAAGTACTCCACTGTGGACGGCTTTGTTCACACCGCCGTGTCGGTGGAGGGCCACACGGTCGTCATCACCGTGGAGGATAACGGTATCGGCATCCCCGACGAGGACATGGCCCACATCTTCGAGCGGTTCTACCGGGTGGATAAAATGCGCTCCCGGGCCATCGGCGGCACCGGCCTGGGGCTGAGCATCGTGCAGGACACGGTGGCGGCCCGGGGCGGCACCATCACTGCGGCCCATCGCCCCAGCGGCCGTGGCACGGTGTTCACCGTCACGCTGCCTCTGGCGGAGGGAGGTGACGCCCAATGAGACGCATCATCTCCATAGTCCTGGCCCTTTGTCTGACGCTTGCCCTGGCAGGCTGCGGCGTAGCCCGGCTGCGGCAGGAGGAAAGCGGCCTCAAGCTCTACTATTGTCCCGCCGATTTGTCCCATCTCTCCGGCGGCGACGCCCTGTGCTATGCCACCGTGCCCTGGGACACGCTGCCCGACGGCGACCGGCAGGAAAGGGTGGAGGCGGCGCTGACGCTGCTGATGGGCAGCCGGGAGGGGTTTGAAAGCCCTATCCCCGCCGGGACCCGGCTCCTGGGCTGCACCATGGTGGGCGGCACCGTATGGGTGGACTTCTCCGAGGCCTACGGCCAGCTCAGCGGCATGGACTTGACCACCGCCGATTACTGCGTCACCTTGACGCTGACCCAGTTGGAAGGCGTCCACGTGGTGCGCATCACCGTGGCGGGCCGGGAGCTTGCCTACCGTGACACCAATCTGCTGCTGGCGGGCGACGTGCTGCTCACCTCCACGGATGATGTGGTGCGCTCTCTCGCCGTGCAGCTCTATTTCCCGGACGGCGACGGCGCCCTGACGGCGGAGGACAGGCTCCTGAACCTCTACGAGGGCGAGAGCCGGGCCGGCGTGGTCATCGACGCCGTGCTGGCCGGGCCGGAGAGCGACGCTCTGCTGCCGCTGGTGCCGGAGGGCTTCTCCGTTGTTTCCGCTCGGCTGGATGACGAGATGTGTTACCTCAACCTCTCCGCCGAGTCGGCGGCCCTGCTGCCGGAGGATGATGCCGCCCAGGAGATCATTTTGATGGGTCTGGTGCGCTCCCTGCGCTCCGTGGAGGGCGTGATGGCAGTGCAGTTCCTGGTGGACGGCGAGTACAGCCGCACCTTCGGCAAGGTGGACATCTCCGCCCCCTGGACAGGTGAATAAACGGTTTTTGCCCGGAGGCGGTGTGTTCTGCCGCCTTCGGGCATTTCTTCTGCACAGCGGCGGAAATGCCCGGTTGTGAAATCTATGGAAATGGTGTATAATACCCATTCAGGAAAAAACGAGGAGGGTGCCCACCCATGAAATTGATGGCTCTTGACGGCAACAGCATCATCAACCGCGCCTATTACGGCATACGCCCCCTGTCCACCAAGGAGGGGCTGCCCACCAACGCCATCTATGGCTTCATTACCACGTTGCAGCGATTGCTGGACGAGGAGAAGCCGGAGGCCCTCTGCGTCACCTTTGACCGCCGTGAGCCCACCTTCCGCCACAAGGCGGACGCGGCCTACAAGGCCACCCGCCACGGCATGCCGGAGGAGCTGGCCATGCAGATGCCGGTTTTGAAGCAGGTGCTCTCCGCCATGGACATCCCCACCTACGAGTTGGTAGGCTGGGAGGCCGACGACCTGATGGGCACCATCTCCCGCCGCTGCGAGGCCGATGGCTGGGACTGCGTGCTGGTCACCGGCGATAAGGACAGCCTGCAGCTCATCACCGACCACACCATGGTGAAGCTGGTGACCACCAAAATGGGCCAGACCAACACTACCGATATGACCCCCGCCGCCTTCCGGGAGAAGTACGGCTTCGACCCCATCCACATGATCGACCTGAAGGCCCTCATGGGCGACAGCAGCGACAATATCCCCGGCGTCCCCGGCTGCGGGGAAAAGACCGCCATGGCCCTGGTGCAGGAGTACGGCTCCATCGACGCCCTCTACGCCGCCATGCCCGACGTCCACGCCAAGCCCGCCATGGTGAAAAAGCTGGCGGAGGGGGAGGAGAGCGCCCGCCACAGCTACTGGCTGGCCACCATCGTCACCGATGCCCCCCTGGACTTCCGCCCCGAGGACAACCTGCGCCGTCCCTTCAAGCCGGAGCTGTACGATCTGTTCCTGCATCTGGAATTTGCCAAGCTGATTGAGAAATACGGCCTCACCCCGGCGGGGGATGCCGCCCCGGCTGCGCAGCAGCGGGAGGTCACCGTCACCGCCGAGGACGTCACTGACCCTGCCCGGGCGGAAGAGCTGCTGCGTCAGTGGCGCAAAGCGGAATTTGTCACCGTCTACGCTACCCCGGACCTGTCCGCCATTGCCGTGGACTGCGATACCGGCGCGGACAGCGCCTCCACCGCCAACCTGCTGCCCTTTGCCTATACAGGCGACTGGCAGGCCCTGCTGCAAGCCCTGTTCGCCGCCGATATTCATAAGGTGTCCCACCAGGTCAAGGAACTGACCCGGGCCCTGCTGGCCCAGGGCATTGACCCGGAGGGTTTCGTGTTCGACACCGCCCTGGGCGGCTACCTGCTGGACGCCACCGCCGGGCAGTACGGCATTGACCGCCTCTTTATGGCCTACTATCACGCCGAGGTGATGAAGCCCCTGCATCTGGCGGCAGACGCTTTTTCACCTCTGGGCGACCACCACGAAGCCCTGGCGGCTCTGGACAGCTGGTGCAGCGCCATCGCCGCCCTGCGGGAATACCAGCTTCCCCGGCTGAGGGAGCAGGGGATGCTGCCTCTGCTGAACGACATCGAGCTGCCTCTGTGCCGCGTCCTGGCGGACATGGAGCTTGCCGGCATGGCGGTGGACGCCAAGGCCCTGCGTGCCTTCGGCGACTGGCTGCAAGGGGAGATCGACACCCTGGAGCAGCGGATTTACGACGCGGCAGGGGAGACGTTCAACATCAATTCCCCCAAGCAGCTGGGCGTCATCCTCTTCGAGCGGCTTAGGCTGCCCCACGGCAAAAAGACGAAAACCGGCTGGTCCACCAATGCCGACGTGCTGGAAAAGCTGCGCTTCATCCACCCCATGGTGGACGACGTGCTGACCTACCGCCAGTATACCAAGCTGAAATCCACCTATGCCGACGGCCTTTTGAAGGTCATCGACCCCGACGGCCGGGTGCGCACCAGCTTCCAGATGACCGTCACCGCCACCGGCCGCCTCAGCTCCACCGAGCCCAACTTGCAGAACATCCCCACCCGCACGGAGCTGGGCAGCCAGATTCGCAAGCTGTTCCCGGCAGCGGAGGGCTGCGTGCTGGTGGACGCCGACTATTCCCAGATTGAGCTGCGTCTCCTGGCCCATATCGCCGGCGACGAGGCTATGATCCAGGCGTTCCGCTCCGGTGAGGACTTCCACACCGTCACCGCCGCCCGGGTGTTCCACGTGGACCCGTCGGAGGTGACGGCCGACATGCGCCGCAGCGCCAAGGCGGTGAATTTCGGCATCGTCTACGGCATCTCCGCTTTCTCCCTCAGCCAGGACATCGGCGTCACGGTGGCGGAGGCCAAGTCCTTCATGGAGCGGTATTTCGACACCTACCCCGCCGTGCGGCAATATATGGCCGACGTGGTGGAAAAGGCCCGGGAAAAGGGCTATGTGGAGACGTTGTGGCACCGGCGGCGGGACCTTCCGGAGCTGAAATCGTCCAACTTCAATCTCCGGGCCTTTGGTGAGCGTGTGGCGCTGAATATGCCCATCCAGGGCACGGCGGCGGACATCATCAAGCTGGCCATGGTGCGGGTGCACCGTGAGCTGCGGGCCCAGGGGCTGCAAGCCCGCCTTATCATGCAGGTCCACGACGAGCTGATTGTGGAGTGCCCGGTGTCCGAGCAGGCCCAGGTCACGGAGCTGCTGCGCCGCGAGATGGAGCAGGTGGCATCGTTGTCCGTACCCTTGAACGCAGAGGCCCACGCGGGCAAAAACTGGTGGGAGGCCAAACAATGACTGACAATAAAATGAAAGTACGCATCGTGCCCATGACGGCGGATCATCTGGATGACATCGCCCGCCTGGAGCAGATTTGCTTCTCCCGCCCCTGGTCCCGCCGTATGCTGGCGGAGGAGCTGGAGAACCAGTGCGCCGCTTTTCTGGTGGCGCTGGAGCCGGGGACGGATAAAGTCATCGGCTACGCGGGCCTTTTGGTGATGGCCGACGAGGGCTATATCACCAACGTGGCCGTGTTCCCGGAGTACCGCCGCCGGGGCGTGGCGGAGCAGATCATCCAGGTGTTCTGCGACTTTGCCCAGGGCAACCATCTGGCCTTTTTGACGCTGGAGGTGCGACCCAGCAACGCCCCCGCCATCTCCCTGTACAACAGCTTCGGCTTTGAAGAGGTGGGCCGGCGCAAAAACTATTACGACCTGCCCCGGGAGGATGCCCTCATCCTCACCCGCTATTTCCTCTATGAGGAGGACATGAAATGATTATCCTTGCCTTTGAATCCTCCTGCGATGAAACCGCTGTGGCGGTGGTGCGCAATGGCCGGGAGCTGCTGGCTGACGCCATCTTGTCCCAGGCGGATATGCACGCCCTCTACGGCGGCGTGGTGCCGGAAATCGCCTCCCGCAAGCACGTGGAGGCCATTGCTGCCCTGACGGACAGCGCCCTTGCCCAGGCGGGCATCACCCGCCGGGAGGTGGACGCCGTGGCCGTTACCTACGCCCCCGGCCTTATCGGCGCCGTGCTGGTGGGCGTCAGCTTTGCCAAGTCCGTGGCCTACGCCCTGGGTGTGCCGCTGATTCCCGTCCACCATGTCCGGGGTCACATCGCCGCCAACTATCTGGCCTTCCCCGACCTGACGCCGCCCTTCCTGGCCCTGGCCATCTCCGGCGGCAATACGCTGATTGTGGACGTGCGGGACTATACCGATATGACCATCCTGGGCGCCACCCGTGACGACGCGGCAGGGGAGTGCTTTGATAAGGCCGCCCGTGTGCTGGGCCTGCCCTATCCCGGCGGCAAGCCCATGGACGCCCTGGCCCGGCAGTCCCAGGGCGGCAAATACGTGCTGCCGTCTGCTCACGTGGAGGGCGCGCCGCTGGATATGAGTTTTTCGGGGCTGAAAACCGCCGTGGTCAACCTGGCCCACAACGCCCAGCAGAAGGGGGAGCCCCTGGACGCCGCCGCCCTGGCCCACGACTTCACCCGGGCCGTCAGCAACGAGCTGGTGCCCCGGGCCATGGAGGCCCTTGCCCAGACCGGCCGCACCAAGCTGGTGGCCGCCGGCGGCGTGGCGGCCAACTCCATCATCCGCGCCGATCTGGAGCGGGAGTGCCAAAAGCGGGGCGTCAAGCTGTATCTGCCGCCTCTGCGCTGGTGCGGCGACAACGGTGCCATGATCGGCGCCCAGGGCTACTATGAGTATTGCGCCGGCGTCACGGCGGACCTGCACCTCAACGCCTACGCCACCATGGACATTGACAAATAACGCCATACGTAACCCGCAGCCGACAGGGCTGCGGGTTTACATTTTCCTATTCTGCCGAAAGAATGAAGGCAAACTTGCAAAAATGTGACAGATTCCGACATAAGCCGTATCGATAATGGCTTATGTAAACTAAACAGCCTATTTTCAACAGGTGCAAACCCATTTTGCGGGTTTGCGATTTCTTGTCAAACTGTAAAAAAACGGCTTAATAAAGGGATTTACACCCCTGTGGAAAACTCTGTGGAAATTGTGGATAACTTTTTGTAGAGATTATTGGATAAAGAATTATGTCAAATATCCGTAAAGGAGAAATGCTGTCGCCTTATGGCAGACATAATCCCCTAATATCCCTAATTTGTCGAATTTTGGGTTATCCTGCCGCCCTGTCCCGAAAGGGGATTTCTCTTGCATTTTCAGTTTTTATGCAAGTATACATTGCATTTTGCCGGGCTGATTACGTTATGTATATTTCCCGGAAGGAAATAAAATGAACAGTTGACGCGGCAGAGGATTTATGGTATAGTATTCAGCGTCGTGAAAATGCTTGTGTGGCTCAGTTGGTAGAGCAGCTCACTCGTAATGAGCAGGTCGCCGGTTCGAGTCCGGCCACAAGCTCCAATAGGAAAGGCCGCCCCAAAGGGGTGGCCTTTCCTATTGGAGCTTGTGGATGGACGAGAAGTTTATCCCCCCTTGTGGCTTCACCATGATACCTATGACGCCGCCTCTGCCAAAATCACCAAATTTCCGTTGCAATTTCCGCTAAACAGTAGTAAAATTGCTGGTGTGATAAAAGTGGACGGCTATGCCCTCCGCCATAAAGGAGGGGTTAGCACCATGGTTACCATCCACGCCGAGGGGAATGAGTGGCGTCTAAGCCTGGACGGCGAGGCCGCCATCGTCCACACGCCGCAGCAGCCCTTTGCGGTGATGATTCACCGGGAGAAGCGCTACGAGGCCCAGCGGGGCACCGTCAAGACCACCGTGGTGGAGACGGAGCGTGTGGCCCTTACGGACGTTACCGCCGCCGATGACGGCGTCACTTTCCGGGGCGGTGACCACGCCCTCCGCGTTGCCGTGGCAGAGTGTGAGGGCGGCGCGGAGCTTCGCTTCACCGGGGAGGAGGGCTGGTCGTACCAGTTCACATTGCAGGGCTATCCCGGCGAGGCGGTGTTTGGCGGCGGCGAGCAGTACCGCCAGACCAACCTCCGTGGTGAGCAGGTGGTGAACTTCGTCTCCGAGCACATCAAGGCCACCACCATTCTGGAAAAGGCCCTGCTGCCCCGTGGCCGCTATAAGGAAAAGCCCCACAGCAGCATCGGCAGCTATTCCCCCATGCCGGTTTTCACCACCGATCGCCGCCGTCTCTTCCTCTTCGATACCGATTGGGACGGCATCTCCGACTTCCGCACCGACCACTATACCTTCATTTTCGACCGCTGCCCCCGTGGCGCGGTGCTGCTCCACGGCGACAGCTACGCCGATCTATCCGCCATGCTCGCCCGCCGCATCCCCAACCGGCAATATATCCCCGACTGGTGCCACGACGGCATGATCCTGGGCATCCAGGGCGGCACCCAGGCCATTTTGGACAAGACTTTTGCCATGCTGGACGCCGGGGCTAAAATCTGCGGTGTGTGGAGTCAGGACTGGTCCGGTGAGAACCGCACCGTCATGGGCAAGCAGGTGTGGTGGAACTGGGAGGTGGACGAGAAGCTCTACCCCAACTTAAAGGGCGCTATCGCCAAGCTGAACGCCCGGGGCGTCCGCTTTCTTGCGTATATCAACCCCTATCTGGTGAAGGACAGCCGCCTCTACCGCTACTGCCGCCACAAGGGCTACCTCATCACCCGCACCGACGGCACCATTTACCACATCAAGTCCACCACCTTCGACGCCGG
>CAMKGX010000020.1 GCA_946412355.1 uncultured Clostridia bacterium | reverse complement strand
AACGACAACGGCAACGGCGGTAAGGGCAAGGAGTGCGTCATGCACGCCACCTCCGCCGACCGCAAGGCCTGGGAGAAGCACCCCGAGTACACCTTCTTCAGCCCCGACAACTACTCCAAGGACGACTTCCGTGACCCGGAGGTGTTCTGGGTGGAGGAGGAGCAGTGCTACTGGCTGCTGATTGCCGGACGGGAGAACACCCTGGGCGGCGTCATCGCCCGGTACACCTCCACCGATTTGATTACCTGGGAGTATCAGGGCGTCCTGTACGCCCCCCGGCTGCAGTACATGCTGGAGTGCCCCGACCTGTTCCGCATTGGCGACAAGTATTACATCACCTATAGCTGGGACTGCGTCACCTATTACGCCATGAGCGACTCTATGTACGGCCCCTTCTTCGCTCCCGAGGACAATTTGTTCGACGGCGCCGGCTCCTTTGAGGGCAGCAGCTTCATCTTCTATGCCGCCAAAACCGCCCAGATGAACGGCAAGACGTTGCTGTGCGGCTGGCTGGGCCGGGCGGGCCTCAGCGGCGACTCTGGCGTGTACCAGTGGGCCGGCAACGTGCTGAACCACCAGATCGTCCAGCACGAGGACGGTACCCTGGGCGTGTGGGCCCCCGATTCTCTGGATGAGTATTTCACCGTGGAGAAGGCCTTGAAGCCCGTGGCCATCCAGGGCGGCGTCACCGTGGACGGCAGCAACATCGCCCTTGACGCCGACGATAACGATTACGCCCTGGCGGACTTCGGCACCCGCCCCGCCCGGATGACGTTGGAGTGTGACGTGAGCCTGGATCTCATCGGCTGCGCCGGCTTCGCCTTTGGCGGCAGCGAGAGCGACCCCACCTACACCGCCCTGTGCCTGGACTCCACCCGTGATATGCTCCACTATGAGGGCTACGAGGTGAACGAGATCAACTACTATGAGCCCACCGGCATCGCCCGCTTTATCTTCCGGGAGGGCGAGACCCACCACGTGAAGCTGGTGTGCGAGAACGAGATCGTCATCATGTACGTGGACGGCGTCAAGGCCCTCAGCTCCCGTATTTCCCATTCCATCAACGGCGCCCACATCGGCGTGTTCGCCAATGACTGCCACGCCCAGTTCAGCAACATCACCATCAAGATCCCGGAGTAAGCTCCCGCAGCCTTATGACAATGGCCCCGTACCGGCGAAAGCCGGTACGGGGCCATTTTGCGGTGGAAAACAGGGGAGAGATGGGGTATAATGGGATATCTTTACCGGGAGTGTGTGATATGACGAAGATACTGTTCATCTGTCATGGAAATATTTGCCGCAGCCCTATGGCGGAGTTTATTATGGCTGATCTGGTGGCGAAGGCGGGGCTGGCGGGGCACATTGCCGTGGCCTCGGCGGCCACCAGCCGGGAGGAGATCGGCAACGACATGTACCCGCCCGCCAAGCGGTGCCTTACGGCCCACGGCGTGCCCTTTACCCGCCGGGCGGCCCGGCAGGTGACGGCGGCGGACTATGATGAGTACGACTATCTGGTGATTATGGACGCTCTCAACCGGCGGAATTTGCAGCGCATCATCCCCTCCGACCCGGCGGGGAAGATCCACACCCTCCTGTCCTTCACCGGGCGTGACGGCGTCATCGACGACCCCTGGTACACCGACGACTTTGAGACGGCCTACCGGGAGATTTTGCGGGGCTGCGAGGCGCTGTTACAGCGGTTGACATAACGCCGAATACCGACGAAAGAAATACGTCTTTCAAAGACAAAAAATCACCTCTATCGGGCTGTTTGACCCGGTAGAGGTGATTTTTATATGCGGTTTTATTTCCCTAGCAATGCGCCCACCTTGGCGAAGAAGTTGAGCCGTTCCAGCAACGTGGGGGCCTTGGGCTGGCCCTCCTGCTCCGCCTCCACGGCGTCGTACACGGTGCGGCAGGCGGAGAGATAGTCGTCGGTGGTCTCCCGGACCCGCTGGCTCACCTGGCGCATGATGGCCAGCACCCTGTCGGGCTTGTCCTCAAAATAGGCGGAGAAGTCCTGCTGGGTCAGGGCGTGAACGGCGGTGTCCTCCAAGGCCACGGCGGTGGCGCTGCGGGGACAGCTGGCAATCAGCTCCATTTCACCAAACACCTGGCCGGGGCCGAAGGTGGTGATGTGGGTCTCGTCGGCGGTGCCCTGCTCGGCATAGATGCCCACGGCGCCGCTGTCGATGTCGTAGAGAAAGGCGGGCATATCTCCCTGGCGGAAAATCACGTCGCCCTTGGCAAATCGTTTCGTCTCCATGGCGGCCTCCTTACGCGGTGTACTGATCGTGGATGCGGACCATATCCCGGTGCAGCGCCTCGTCGGTCACGCCGCTCTGCTGGGCGTCCATCCAGCGGTGGATCACGTGGCAGACCCGCAGATAATCCTGGTTGGTCTTGTGTAGCTTCTGGCACAGCCGCTGCAGGATATAGTAGGCTTTCGCCGGATTTTTCCCGAAAAACTCCTGGAAATCGTCGTCGGTGATGACCTCCAGCTCCGTTTTGGCGTCCAGAGCCACCACGGTGGCGTTGCACGCCGCCTTGTCCAGCAGCTCCATTTCACCAAAGAAATCGTTGGCCCCCAGCTCCGCCAGCTTCTGCTCCCGGGCCGTGCCGTAGTCGGAATATACCGCCACCCGGCCCCAGAGGATGTTATACATGCTGTCGCCCCGCTGGCCCTGGTGAACGATGACTTCACCCTTTTTACAGATCTTATGCTCCATTGTGTCCTCCTTACGGACAGTTTACTCTGCCAAGAGTATCGCAAAAAAGCCGCCCGGTCAAGGGGGAAAACGGCTTTATTTCAGGAAAAAGCGGCCATCAGCCCGGAAAGACCCCGTTCACGGTAGAGGGCCTTGTAGTAGCTGACCTCGTCCTGGATGATGACGTCGATCATCCGCATGCCCAGCACCTCCACCGGGGCCTTGTCGTCGGTGAGCAGGTAAGCGCCGGGTACATAGTCGGTGAGGTGGTCGGCCACCCGGGTGAGGAGGGCGGCAAGGTCACCGTCGGTGACGGCGGCCAGGCCGCTATTGAGCCGTTGGGCCAGAGGGGCGTCCTCCATGGCGGCGAACAGCTCACGGTTGGTGGTGCGGGGCACGTCCACCGTGGCCACCTGGGGAAAGACGGAGGCGATGGTGTCGGCCAGATAGGCGTTGATGCTGCCCTGGCCGTCGGAGTGCATGTTCATGTTCACCACCATGACGCCGCCGGGCTTCAAATGGTCCCGGACCAGGGTGAAGAACTCCACCGAGGACATCTGAAAGGGGATGGTGATGTCCTGGTAGGCGTCCACCAAAATCACGTCGTATAGATCATCCACCGCCATCAGATAGGCCCGGCCGTCGTACTCCGTGACGGCGATCTCGTCGCTCATGGCGAAGAATTCCCCGGCCAGGGCGGTGATTTTGCCGTCGATCTCCACGCCGGTGACGGTGCAGCCGGGGAAGCGCTCCCGGCAGGCGGTGGCATACGTCCCGGTGCCGTTGCCCAGCACCAGCACGTCCGGGGCCTCCGCCCCCGCCATTACCGGGGCGGCCAGGGCGTAGTCGTAATACATGCCGGTGAGGCCGCCGTTTTTCATTTTGATGGATTGTACGCCGAAGAGCACGTTGGTGCTGAGGGCCACCTGGCGGTCATCCTCCTTGACTTGGAGGTAGTTGTACACCGATTCGCCCTCATAGCGCAAATCCTTTTCCCAAAAGGCGAAGGAGTCGCTGCGGCCCAGCGCGGCGCACAGCAGGAACAGGGCAATGGTTGCGGCGGAGCCTCGCTTGCCCACCCCGGAGGACAGGAAAAAGATGAGGGCGATGGCCAGCAGCACCCCGGCAAACAGCAGGAAGGTCACCGACGTGCCCACGGTGGGGATGGTGACGAAGGTGGGCAGGAAGGTGCCCAGGATGCTGCCTACGGTGTTGCAGGCCCCCAGGCGGCCCACGGTGCGGCCGCCCTCGTCCAGCGTCTCTACGGCAGCCTTGGTGAGGGAGGGGGTGACAGTGCCCAGCAGAAACAGGGGGAAGACGAAAATCACCAGGCAGGAGGCGAAGGCGGCGATGACCAGCAGATGGGTGCTGACGGTGAAAATCAGCAGCGCCGACACGCCTAAAATCAGATATTTGCCCACCACCGGGATGGCGGCGATCCACACCGCGGCGATGGCGATGCGGCGGTAGAGTCGGGCGGGGTCCGGATTCTTGTCGGCGGCCCGGCCACCGTAGAGATTGCCGGCGGCCATGGCGATCATGATGGTGCCGATGATGATGGTCCACACGATCTGGGAGGAGCTGAAATAGGGCGCCAACAGCCGGCTGGCCCCCAGCTCCACCGCCATCACCGACACCCCGGCGAAGAACTCCGTCACATATAAAAACCACTTATTCCGCAAAATGGGATACTCTTTCATAGTTGCCTCCGGTAAAAAATGTCATCTGGGCCAGTGTACCACGGTTTGGGGGATTTGCCAAGGGGAAGAATGGACAGGGCGATTTGCATTCGGCGGTCTTCGTGGTATAATGGGGAAAAAGTTGAAAGGAATTGGTTTCCTCTATGCTTCTGATACGACCCTTTGCGGAGGAATACGATAAAAAACGCTGGTGGATCGGGCCGGTGCTGCTCTTTTGCTACGTGCTGCTGCTCTACCCGGTGATGGATTTGCTGTGGCTGGCGGCGGAGTGGAGCGACGGGCTCTACCATTTTCTGGCGGTGGACAGCAACCAGGATTTGCTGTTCGACCTGTACGACGTGGCGCTGTGCCTGGCGGCGATATGGCTGCTGCGGCGGCCCCTGGCCCAGGCCTGGGCGGGGCTGCGGGCCTATCCCAAGGGACGGCTGGTGGTGACGCTGTTGCTGCTGCCGGTGATCGACGAGGCCATGACCTGGGGGGAATGGCTGATAACCGACTGGCTGGAGGGCACCATGGGCGTGGTATCCGGCAACCAGTCCGCCATCGAGGCGCTGGCCGTCACGGGCACCCACACCTGGCTGTTCATCCTGGTGACGGCGGTGGCGGGGCCTATTTTGGAGGAGCTGATTTTCCGCTACGGCATCTTCCGGCCCCTGGAGCGGCGCAGCCGCTTTGTGGCCTATGTGGTGACGGCGGGGCTGTTCGCGTTGATGCACGTGTGGGCCTACGCGGTGTTCGACGGGGATTGGCGGCAGATGCTGGACGGTCTGGTGTACCTGGTGGGCGGCGTGGTGCTGACGGCGGTATACGACGTGACCGGCAACATCACCTTTCCCATTCTGCTCCACATCTGGTGCAACAGCCTGGCGACCTATTACATGCTGCTGCCGGCATAACAGAAAAACCGCTCCCTCCACGGCAGCGGTTCAGCCTGTCAAAAAACGGCTATGCCGTTTTTTGACAATGGGATTGCAGTCTACTGCGCGCGCGAATAGTGCGCCTCTGGCGCACTATTCGCACACTTCGTAGCCTGAGAAGTGAAAAAACTGACGCGCGCCAGCGACACCCCGCGAAGAATGAGCGGCTGGTGGAGCCAGTGCCCTTGGGGTACATGTCGTCAGTTTTTTCGGATTTCATGGGTTCGCGCCTGCGGGCGCGAAATCTGCGATGCTATTTTGACAATCTGACCGCTGCCTCCGGGGCAGCGGTTTTCATCTGTCTGAAACTGGTTTACATAATACCTGTGATGAAGATCTCCAGGCCGATGGCGATGAGGATGACGCCGCCCAGGAGGGGAGCGCGGCCCGCCAGGCGGGCGCCGAACCGGCGGCCCAGCACCAGGCCCGCCAGGCAGATGACAAAGGTGACCACGCCGATGATGAGGCACTCCAACAGGGCGGCGGGGAAGTCGTAGTCCGCAATGGTGAAGCCCACGGACAGGGCGTCGATGGAGGTGGCCACCCCCTGCCCCAGCAGGGCGGTAAAGCCCACCGGCAGGGCCTCGCCGCCGTCGGACGATGGGTGGAGGCCCTCGCGAATCATGGTGCCGCCCAGGTAGGCCAGCAGCGCCAGGGCGATCCAGGGGATGGCCTTCTGGGCGGCGGCAAAGGCGGTGGCCACGGTGTGGACGCACAGCCAGCCCAGCAGGGGCATGACGATTTGAAAAAAGGCGAAGGTGCCGGCAATCAGCGCCATGCGGCGGCGGGGCATGTGGGGCTCCCGCAGGCCGTTGGCTACCGACACGGAGAAGGCGTCCATGGCCAGGCCCACGCCGAATAGAACACTATTGATAAAGAAAAGGGCATCGTAGCGCATGGCGCACCTCCCGATGGAATCATTCGTGCCGCACCTTAATGAGCAGCAGCCGCCCCCGGCCCACGGTGACCCGGGCGGTGGCGCCGGGGGTCACCTCGTTGCTGACGCCGATGGGGTAGTCGCAGGTGATGGCGGCGCCGCGGAGGGGATATTTGGCGTTTTCAATGGTCACGTCCTCCGCCAGGCCGGAGACGTTCAGCAGGGAAAAATAGGGGTAGCGGTCCGGAATCAGGGCCGGAACCCGGGACACCACGGACAGCTCCGAATAATCGTCCCAAATTTCGGCGGTTTTGCCCAGGGTGTCCAGATACAGCAACAGGGACACGTTGCCCCAGGTGTGGTCCAGGCGGCGGCCCACCACGCCCAGCAGCAGAAAGTCGTCATAGCCCCGGCGCAGCGCCTCTTTTACGGCGTAGACGGTGTCGGTGTCGTCCTTCACCCGGGGCAGGACGATGGTCTCCGCGTCCGTCTCGGGCCGGGGGTGGGAGTCGAAGTCGCCCACGATCAGGTTCGGGGCCCGGCCCAAGCCGTCACAGTGGCGGAGGCCGCTGTCGCAGTAAATCATATAGTCATCCCCGCCCAGGGCGCGGCGGACTTCGGCATAGTCGGCAATGGGCGCGCCGCCCACGATGACACATCGGCCCATGGATTCACCCTCCCCCAAAAACAGCCTTTTGTCAGTATAGCACCGCTGGGCGCATAAAACAAGGGAAAAGGCGGCTTTTGCGCCTTTTCCCTTGTGGAATGACGTTTACTTCAAAAGGGATTTCACCAGATTGTAGATCTCCAAACCCCGCTTCTGGCCGAATTTAGCGATGGTGGCGCGGTAGACGGTCTGCTTCATTTTCTCCTGGCCGGTGTGCTTGCTCACCAGGGAGGCCATAAAGGCGATGTCGGGGCTGTCCACCTTGGCCTTGCTCAGCACCTGCTGCACCATGTTGTTGGCGGCGGCCTTGCCGGCGGAGGAGGCGGACGAACTCTTGGCCTTGGCGGCCTTCTTGGGCTTCACCGGTGTGGTGCTGCTCTCCGGGGCGGGGGGCTGGGGCTTATCTTCGACGAGTGGTGCTGCCTGGGCCTCGGCGGCAGGCTCCGGCTGAGGCTCCGGCGTCTTTTCCGGCTGCTTGGGGGGCTGGGGAGCGGCCTTGCGCTGGGGCCGCCGGGCGGTGCAGGCAGGCTTGACCTCGGCGGGCTTTGGCTCCGTGGGCTGGGGCTCGCCGGGGTAGAGGGCATCCTCAATGCTGCGGACCTGGTACAGCGGCGTGCCGCCGTGGTGGGCGCCCCAGAAGGGGATGAGGCACTGGAAGCCCTTGTCCTTGCTGACGATGTAAAAGGCGCAGTCGTCCTCGGCGCTGGCCATCAGGGCCCCCAGGTAGGAGGCCAGCTGTAGGTCCAGGGCCTGGTTGCCGGGATTCACCTTGATGAAGGCGATGTTGGCGGCCTTGTCGCTGCGCATGGCGATTTCAAAAAAGTCGATGCTGATCTTGTTGGCGTTCATGGTATAGAACAGGGCCACGGTGTCGTCCCCCGTCAGGTCAAAAAAGCCGTGGAGGCCGCCGTCGGACACGTTTTCGTAGTCCACCAAAAAGAATCGTCTCATAAATGGTTCCTCATTTTCCATAATTTGTGCCATTATAACACAATTCCGCCCTGCCGTCTACGGCGGATTTTGGGGATTAGGTATTGACAGCAGAGCCCTTTGGGCATATTATTTTTGCTTAATGAGGTCCTTTTCGGACCATTGAGGAGAAAAAGATATGGAATCCAAGGTTTTTGAATGGATCGAGCAGGAGCGGCAGCGGCAGGAGAACACCATCGAGCTGATCGCCAGCGAGAATTTCACCAGCGACAATGTGATGCGGGCCATGGGGTCCTGCCTCACCAATAAATACAGCGAGGGCTACCCCGCCTACCGCCACGACGGCGTGGGCCGCAAGGGGCGGTATTACGGCGGCTGCCAGGTGGTGGATCGCATCGAGGAATACTGCTGCGCCAAGTGGCAGGAGGTGTTTCAAACCGACTACCACGTGAACGTGCAGCCCCACAGCGGCTCCCAGGCCAATCTGGCGGCCTACCAGGCAGTGCTGAAGCCGGGAGACACCATTCTGGCCATGGACCTGAACAACGGCGGCCACCTGAGCCACGGCTCCGCCGCCAATTTCAGCGGGAAAATCTACCACACCGTGTTCTACGACGTGGACGAAAACGGCTTCATCGACTACGACGACATAGCCCGGAAAATCCGCCAGTATCACCCCGACCTGGTGCTGGCCGGGGCCAGCGCCTACTCCCGCATCATCGACTTTGCCCGCATCAGGGAGATCCTGGACAAGTGCGCCACCGGCGGCCGGCGGCCCTGGTTTATGGTGGACATGGCCCACATCGCCGGGCTGGTGGCGGGAGGCGTCCATCCCTCGCCCTTCGGCCTGGCGGACATCGTCACCACCACCACCCACAAGACCCTCCGGGGCCCCCGGGGCGGCCTCATCTTCTGCCGCCCGGAGCTGGCGGGGAAGGTGGACGGCGCCGTGTTCCCCGGCACCCAGGGTGGCCCGCTGCAGCACGTCATCGCCGCCAAGGCGGTGGCGGCGGAGGAGGCCTGCACGCCGGCGTTCCGTGACTATGCCCGGCGGGTGGTGGAGAACTGCGACGCCATGTGCCGGGAATTTCTCAAAATGGGCTACCACGTGGTCACCGGCGGCACGGAAAACCACCTGTTCCTGCTGGATTTAAGCCGCACCCATCCCCGCCTCACCGGCGCCATGGTCCAGGAGGAGCTGGACCGCCACGGCATCACCCTGAACAAGAACTGCGTGCCCGGAGAGAAGCGCAGCCCCATGGAGGCCAGCGGCGTCCGCATCGGCACCGCCGCCGAGACCACCCGTGGCAAGACGGCGGAGGACTTCGCGGCCATCGCCCGGCGGATTGACGCGGTCATCCGGGAACTGGACAAAAAGGTGGCCGAGGGCTGATTCTTATATAAAAAATATCCCGCTGCTGATGCAGCGGGATATTTCGCTATGTACGGGCTTTACTTGGTCAGCATCATGGTGAACTCGTCGCCCTCGTCCTTTACGGACACGGCGTAGCCCTGGGAGGCGGCGTAGCGCTTCACGTTCTCCACGCACACCATGCTGTCCACCTTGACCTCCAATTCCTTGGGAGCGTTGGCCTTCACTTCCTTCTGCACCATCACCACGGGCAGCGGGCAGGACAAACCTCTGGCGTCAACCATTTTGTTTCGCCTCCTTGGGAAGATTCAGCAGGGAAATCACCAGCAGCACGGCAAAGCCGAGGATGACGGCCACCTTGCCGGTGGTGCCGATGCCGCCGGGGGAGTAGACGCCGTCATTGAGGGCGGCGGCGGAGCCGGCCAGCTTGAAGTTGTGGGCAAAGGCGGCGCCCACCAGCATGCCCAGCACGGTAACGGCGCTGTCACCATTGCCCTCGCCGGCCAGAATCAGCTGCCGCAGGGGGCAGCCGCCCAGCAGCACGCTGCCCCAGCCCACCAGCACCATGCCCAGCAGGTTCCACAGCTGGGAGGCGTGGGCGATGGGCTGCAAATAGGCGGAGAAGCCCTTGAAGTTGCCCAGGATGATGTTGCCCAGCAGCACGGTGACGAAGATCACGCCGAAGCCGGACAGCAGGTTGAAGTCGCGGAACATCACGGCGTCACGCATACCGCCCACCATGCACATGCGGGAGCGCTGGCACAGGGCGCCCACCACCAGGGCGATGAGCAGGGAGGCGATGACGGGGGCGTGCTTGCTGCCGGGGCCACTCTCGGAGAAGGCGAACAGGGCGGGCACCGCCAGCACCAGGATGAACAGCACCACCAGCGTGGCAGGCAGGGTATAGCCCTCCACGGTGGCCACGGTGTAGCTGCGCTTCAGGGAGAAGCCCTTCTTCAGGAAGAACACACCCAGCAGGATGCCGATGAAGAAGCCGGCCAGACCCACAAAGGCGTTGAGGTCGCCGCCGCCCATGCGGATCACCATGCGCAGCGGGCAGCCCAGGAACACCAGCGCGCCAATCATCACGAAGGCGCCCAGCACAAACCGGGTGGCGGGGGCGGAGCCGGCCCGGGCCTTGAATTCCTTCGTGGCCAGGGACATGATGGTGGAGCCCAGCACCAGGCCCACGATCTCCGGGCGGAAATACTGCACCGGCGCGGCGGTGTGCAGCTTGGTGGCGCCGGCGATGTCACGGACGAAGCAGGCGATGCAGAAGCCCATGTTGGCGGGGTTGCCCAGGGCCGTCAGCACCAGCGCCGCCACGCCCACGGCGAAGCCGGCAATCAGTACCAGAGGATTGATGCGTTTTGTCATTGATTCTCTCTCCTTTCCGGCGGGCGTCAGCGCCGGGGGCACGATCTGCCCCGCAGATGTGTGACGCTCCATATCGTTATCCATTATAAAATATCACGCCGAAAAGGTCAACGGGTAAAATGGAAACGATTGAGAAAAAAGCCGTTTCCCCGGAAAAGGGGGAAACGGCTCAGAGGGTCATGGTGTGGATGCCGGCATATTCCACGCCGCCGGTCTCCAGTGCGGCCCGGAGGGCGTCGGCGGTGTCCGCGGGGCCGCTCCAGGCGATGCCGCAGTCGGCGCTGAGGGCCCGGGGGGCGGAGATCAGCTTGCCGGGCAAGCCGTGGGCGGCGCACAGCTTCTCCGTGGCCATGGCCTCGGCGGTGGTGTAAAAGGTGACCACCACCCGTTCCTGCTTGGGTATCATTTTCAAATCACTCCCTGGGATGGATTACATTCATTATATTTCAAAAAGAATAGCGCGTCAAGGCGGGGGAGGAAGAATGTATATGGACAGGAAAAAAGTGCCGGAAATCGAGGATTTCCGGCACTTTTGGGGAAGAAAAACTGTTATAGCTCCACGGGCACCTTGCCCTCCCGGATGAGGCGGAGCATGATGTCGGCGATGTTGGGGTCGAACTGGCGGCCCTTGTTGGTCTCAATCTCGCTGATGATGGTCTCCATGGGCAGCTTTTTGCGGTAGACCCGGTTGGTGGCCATAGCGTCGAAGGAGTCGGCCACGCAGATCATCCGGGCCACCAGGGGGATGTCCTCTCCTGCCAGGCCCTCGGGGTAGCCGTGGCCGTCGTAGCGCTCATGGTGGTAGTGGGCGCCCTTGTCCACGTCCGGCAGGCTCTTGAAGCTGCGGAGGATCTCACTGCCCCGCTGGGGGTGGGATTTCAGCACGGCGAACTCCTCGTCGGTGAGCTTGCCGGGCTTGGTGAGGATGTCGTCGGGCACGCCGATCTTGCCGCAGTCGTGGAGCAGGGCGATGTAGTAGATGCGATCCAGCTCCTCGCCCTCGTAGCCCATTTCCCGGGCAATCATTTTGGTGTAGATGGCCACCCGTTTGGAATGGCCGTTGGTGTAGGGGTCCTTGGCGTCAATGAAGCCGGTGAAGGTCTCAATGGACTCGTTGATGATCTCGTTGTCCCGCTCGTGGCGGGCCTGGTATTTGCGGATCTGAATGGAGATGATGATGGACACGATGCGGGCCACGATCCACACCGCCAGCAGGCTCAGGGCGATCCGGAACAGAGGCTCGTCCGTCAGCAGGCGATGGAAGCGGTAGGCCAGCTCCAGGGAGCTGTCCTCGATGGTCTCGCCGATGGCCACGTACAGGATGAAGCCGGGTGTGGTGGCCTCAAAGGGCTCGATGGGCACCTCTCTGGCGTTCATGGTCTTGCTGGGGCGGTACACCATATAGTCGCCGTCGTGCATGACCACCAGGGGCTCGCCGTCAAACACAACGTAGTTGAGACTGTGGGCGGCGGGGTCGTATTCCCGCAGGTCGTGGATGGTGTCCACAATCTCGTCATCCGCGGTGAACTGGTGGATCTCCAGCGCGCCGTTCCAGCCGGACATGAGGTATACGTCCCGGTGGAAGGTGAGGACAAAGGAGAAGTCCTCCACCTGGTCCCGGGTGTTGTTGGCCACGGTGAAATCGTAGGTAAAGGCCTGGTAGTTGTGCTCCGTCAGGCCCTCGTTGTTGAAGTCGAACACCTTCGTCCACGTGCTGCCCCGGGCCACGCCCACCACCGACACCTCCGCCTGCTCCTCCGGGGAGAACAGGGCGGGGCCTTCAAAGGTGGTCAGATGCCACTTGCTGTTGTAGGCGTGGTTCATCACCACGCTGGCGGCCAGCATGGCGGCAATGAGGCATAGCGAGACCACAAAAATGAGAATGATCCGCATGCGACGGTTGGTTTTCAACGGCAATCCCCTCCGAGAATGAGAATGGAATGGATAGACGCATGGTGTTGGCTTTACTATAACAAATGAACGGTGAATCGTCAAGGCGGGGAGGTGAGGGGGTGATGTTATGCCTTACGGCATAGTGATGTATTGCGGCTCACGCCGCAAAATGATGCTGCGTCCGTGGGACGCAGTGATGGGATGTTTGCCCCACGTGCCGCCAGGCACACATTACTGCCGCAGGCAACATCACTTGGCGCAGCCAAACATCACTTGCCCCGCAGGGGCAAACATCATTGAAAAAAGCAGCCTTTCGGCTGCTTTTTTCTGTCTATGGAGTACGAAAAAGATGGATTTATGATTTTGCCAAGTGGCTTCGGACTCACGAGATTTCAAGTGATATTGCCGCCTTTGGCGGCAGTGATATTGTCCCTTCGGGACAGTTATATTGTGCCTGGGGCGCAGTGATATTATATTCGCCTCAAAACTGCGCGAAGCGCAATATCACTGGTTGTAAGCCGAATAGCACTGCGAAGCAATATCACTCGCCGAAGGCGAATATAACTGAAAAAACCTCGTCTTTCAACGAGGTTTTTTCATGGCACCCGCGAGGGGATTCGAACCTCCGACCTACCGCTTAGGAGGCGGTCGCTCTATCCTGCTGAGCTACGCGGGCGTATGTAACAGGCGGCGGTTGCCGCCAGCCAAAGAGCATTGTACCCCGCCGGCGCGCCCTTTGTCAACGCAAATTTGGCAAAAAACCGGAATTGCCCCTTGCATTTGGGCGTATAAACGCCTATAATAGCGAGGTTAATGCGTAAATGATTGATTTTTACCCAAGAAAGGGGTTTTTTCCTTGCAGAACGAGAAATTGAGAAACGTAGCCATTATCGCCCACGTGGACCACGGCAAGACCACGCTGGTGGACCAGATGCTGAAGCAGGGCGGCGTGTACCGTGAGAACCAGGAGACGGTGGAGCGGGTCATGGACTCCAACGACCTGGAGCGGGAGCGTGGCATCACCATCCTGGCCAAGAACACCGCCATCCAGTACGGCGACACCAAGATCAACATCGTGGACACCCCGGGCCACGCCGACTTCGGCGGCGAGGTGGAGCGCATTTTGAAGATGGTCAACGGCGTCATCCTGCTGGTGGACGCCGCCGAGGGCCCCATGCCCCAGACCCGCTTCGTCCTCAGCCGCGCCCTGGAGCTGGGCCACCGGGTCATCGTGGTGGTGAACAAGATCGACCGGCCCGACCGCCGCATCAAGGAGGTCATCAATGAGGTGCTGGAGCTGCTGCTGGACCTGGACGCCACCTCCGAGCAGCTTGACAGCCCCATGCTGTTCTGCTCCGCCCGCAACGGCACCGCCAGCTACTCCCCCGACGTGGCGGGCACCGATTTGAAGCCCCTGTTCGACACCATTCTGGACTACATCCCCGCCCCCGAGGCCGACGTGGACCAGCCCTTCCAGATGCTGGTGTCCGCCATTGATTATAATGAGTTCGTGGGCCGCATTGCCATCGGCCGCATTGAGCGGGGCACCCTGAAGCAGAACCAGGAGATCGCCGTGTGCAACTACCACGACCCCGACGCCGCTCCCAAGAAGGCCAAGGCCGTGTCCATGTATGAGTTCGACGGCCTGGGCAAAAAGCCCGTCACCGAGGCCACCGCCGGCAACATCATCGCCCTCAGCGGCATCGGCGACATCACCATCGGCGACACCATCTGCGCGCCCACCTGCGTGGAGCCCCTGCCCTTTGTGAAGATTTCCGCCCCCACCATGGAGATGACCTTCAGCGTCAACGACTCCCCCCTGGCAGGCCGGGAGGGCAAGTTCGTCACCTCCCGCCAGATCCGGGAGCGGCTGATGCGGGAGACGTTGAAGGACGTTTCCCTCCGTGTCACGGAGCTGGAGGGCGTCATGGACGCCTTCAACGTGGCGGGCCGGGGCGAAATGAGCCTTTCCATCCTCATCGAGACCATGCGCCGTGAGGGCTACGAGTTCCAGGTATCTCCCCCTCGGGTGCTGTACCAGACCATCGACGGCAAGAAGTGCGAGCCCATCGAGCGCCTGGTGGTGGACGTGCCCAGCGAGAGCGTGGGCGCCGTCATCGAGAAGCTGGGCTCCCGCAAGGCCGACCTGGTGGAGATGACCCCCGTGGGCAACCGGATGAAGATCGAATTCCTGGTGCCCTCCCGCGGTCTCTTCGGCTACCGCAACGAGTTCCTCACCGACACCCGTGGCGAGGGCATCATGGCCAGCGTGTTCGACTCCTACGCCCCCTTTAAGGGTGAGCTGCAGCGCCGCAACACCGGCTCCCTGGTGGCCTCCGAGACCGGCGAGTCCGTCAGCTACGGCCTCTTCAACGCCCAGGAGCGGGGCGCCCTGTTCATCGGCCCCAACGTGGACGTGTACGAGGGCATGGTGGTGGGCGTCAGCCCCAAGGTGGAGGACATCGTGGTCAACGTGTGCAAGCGCAAGCAGATGACCAACATGCGCGCCGCCGGCTCCGACGAGGCGTTGCGCCTGGTGCCGCCCCGCCGCCTGAGCCTGGAGCAGTGCCTGGAATTCCTGGCCGACGACGAGCTGCTGGAGGTCACCCCCAAGAGCCTGCGCATCCGCAAGACCATCTTAAACCACGAAAAGCGCATGAAGGCCACCCACGGCGGCAAGGCCAAATAATCGGTTGACATAATAAAAATCCCCATCCGTTTGGATGGGGATTTTTGCTGTCAAATACGTTCAAACACGTGGATGGCGAAGGAGGCGGTGAGGGTCAGGGCGTCGTATTGGGCCAGCCGTTCCACCCCTGCTTTCGGGGTTTTCCAGTAGTAGGGCGTCATGCGGAACAGGGCGGCGATGGCCTCTTGGCTGTCCAGGCGGAAGGAGTATTCCACGGGCACGATGTCCAGGTAGCGGAAGCCCTCGTAGGGCGTTGCCTTCTCCTCGTTGGGGTAGGGGTTTTCATAGAGGATTTCCTTCATCTCCCACAGGTGTTTCGGCCCCGGCACCACGTAGAGATAATGGCCGCCGCTCACCAGCACCCGCTGAAACTCCGCCAGCGCCAGGGGGGAGAAGCAGTTCACCAGCAGGTCGATGGAGCGTGACGCCACGGGGAGGTGGTAGCTGCTGGCCACGGCGAATGCCACGCCTTTTTCCCGGCGGGCGGCCAGGCGGAGAATCTCCTTGGAGATGTCGATGCCCGCCATCTGGGGGCGCTTTCCTGCGTCCAACAGGGCGCGGTAGACGCCGACGGTGTAATACCCCTCGCCGCAGCCGGTGTCCAGCACCCGGGGGTTGTCGCCGGTGAGGGAGACGGCAAGTTTACATAACGCATCGCGCAGCGGGGCGTAGCTGCCGGTGTCCAGAAAGAGCTGCCGGGCCTTGGCCATACCCTTGTCATCGCCGGGCATCTTGCTGTGCTTGCGGTTCACCGGCAGCAGGTGGGTGTGGCCCTCCTTTGCAATGTCGAAGCTGTGGCCGCTGGGGCAATAGTACCGCCCGGGCTCCCGGGTCAGCGCGGCGCCGCACAGGGGGCAGACAAAGAGGCTCATAGCTCCGCCTCCGACAGGGTGACGTCGTGAATCCAGGCGGTTTTGCGGCAGCGCAGCAGGCACAGGGGCATTTTCACGATGCTCTCACCCTGCATGGCGATGCCGATCCACCAGGGGTCGAGGCGCAGCACCAGGGCGAACAGGGCCGTCAGCGGCAGGCCGATGCACCACTGGGGCAGCAGATCCAGCAGGGCCGCCCAGGTCACGTCGCCGCCGGAGCGCAGCACGCCGGTGACGGCGGAGATGGTGTAGGCGTGGAGGGGGATGGCCACAAAGGCGGTGACCGCCAGGGCGGTGGCGATCCGGGCCGGCTCGCCGTAGAGCTTGAAGATGGGGAACACCACCGGCCGGAACAGCAGCGGCACCAGCGCCGTGGACACCGCCGCCAGCACCACGCCCACCAGGAACGTGAACATTAGCAGGCACCGGCTCAAGGACAGCACCTCCTGATGGCTCTGCCCCTCGCCGATGGCCTTGCCCACCATGACGGCGGTGGAGGCGCCCAGGCCGAAGCACACCACCAGGAACAGCCGCCCCAGGTTGCCGGTGACGGAGTAGGCCGACAGGAAGGCCACGGAGTTCACCGTGTGGCCCAGCACCACCGTCAGCATGCTGTTGCCCGCGCCCCAGGCAATCTCGTTCACCAGCACCGGCGTGGCGTACTTCACGAACCGCCTTGCCATCTCCCCGCCGGGGCGGAAAAAGGCGTCCCACCGGATGCGGATGGTCTGGCTCCGGCCGATGGACACGGCGCAGATGACGCACTCGGACACCCGGGCGCACAGCGTAGCCAGCGCCGCCCCGGCGATGCCCAGGGCGGGGAAGCCCATTTTGCCGAAGATGAGGAAATAGTTCAAGATGGTGTTGAGCACCGTGGAAAAGCCGTACAATTTCAGGCCAAAGCCTGGGTTTTCCACGCTGCGCTGCACCCCCACGTAGATGCTGGAGAACATATTGAATAAGTAGGAAAAGCCGATGATCCGCAGGTAGGGGGCGCCCAAAAGGGACAGATGATGGTCGTTGCTCAAAAGATCCATAATGGGCACCGGGAACAGGAAGAAGGCCAGGGCCAGCACCAGTGACAGCCCCATGCCGAAGAAGGAGGCCACGCCCATGGCACGGCTGATGGCGGCGTGATCCTGCTTGCCCCAGTACTGGCTCACCAGGATGCCCAGGCCCGACTGGACGCCGAACACAATGGACATCAGCAGGAACACCGGCACGTTGGCGGCGGTGACGGCGGCCATGGCGTCGTTGCCCAGCTGGCTCACCATAAAGGTGTCGATGAGCCCCAGGGAAAAGGTGATGAGGTGCTGCAAAATCATGGGCAGGCTCAGCTGCCACAGGCGGCGGTAAAAGCCGCTTTCGCGTCGTAATACGGCAAACATTGTTATTACCTCCAAACGGGGGGATTACAGCATGGGGAACCGCCGGGCGCGGTGGGCGTCCAATGCGGCGGCCAGGGCGTCCACGTCGGCCTCTGTGTTCTCCGGGCCGAAGCTGATGCGCAGCACCCCGGCGGCGGTGCGCTTGTCCAGCCCCAGGGCCTCCACCACGTGGCTCAGCCTGCCCCGGTGGCAGGCTGAGCCTGCGCTGATACAGATGCCCTGGGCCCCCAGGTCGGTGATGACGTTGGCGCTGGGGTAGCCGGGGAGGGATACCATTATAATATGGGGGGCGTCGCCGCGCGCCACCTCCACCACGCCGGGGATAGCCAGGAGCTTTTGGCGGCAGTAGTCCTTCAACGCGGCAAGGCGGGCGGGAGAGGCGGCAGCGTCGCCCCGGCGCACTTCCACCGCCTTGGCAAACCCGGCGATCTGGGCCGTGGCCTCGGTGCCGGAGCGGGTGCCCTCCTCCTGGCCGCCGCCGGGCAGCAGGGGCCGTATGGCCCGGACGGTGTCTGCCACGTACAATGCGCCGATGCCCTTGGGGCCGCCGATCTTGTGGGCGGAGAGGCTCATCATGTCCACCCCCAGGGCCTTGGGGTCGCAGGGCACCTTCAAAAAGGCCTGCACCGCGTCGGTGTGGAGCAGGGCACGGCTGCCCCGCTGCCGCAGCAGCGCCGCCACCTCCGCTACCGGGAACACGCAGCCCGTCTCGTTGTTCACCAGCATCATGGTCACCAGAGCGGTGTCCTCCCGCAGGGCGTCCGCCACCTGCCGGGCCGTCACCATGCCGTCGCGGCCCGGCTTTAACCGGGTGACCTCATAGCCCTGCTGCTCCAGCAGCTTCAGCGGCTCCAATATGGCGCTGTGCTCCACGGCGGTGGTGATGATGTGGCGGCCCACCCGGCGGTTCTGCCACAGGGCGGCCTGAATGGCCCAGTTGTCGCTCTCGGTGCCGCAGGAGGTGAAGTGGAGCTGCCGGGGCTGGCAGGGGATGGCGGCGGCGATGGCGGCGCGCCAGCCCTCCACCCGCTTCTTCATGGCCACCCCGGCGGGGTACTGGGCGGAGGGGTTGGCGAAGTCGCCCACCAGCACGTCATACATGGCCTCCGCCACGGCCCGGGGCAGGGGGGTGGTGGCGGCGTGATCCAGATAAATCATAAGTTACCCTCATTTTCCCACCGGCGGGACTTGCCAGCGGCGGAAAATTTCTTTATAATAAATTGCTAACACGTTATTATACAGAACTCCAATGGAAAGCGCAAGGAGATTTCCCCATGAAGGTTGCCATTTACACCTTGGGCTGCAAGGTGAACCAATATGAGACCCAGGCCATGGAGCGGGAGCTGCTGCGGCGGGGCCACACGCTGACGGATTTTGACGGCGTGGCCGACGCCTACATCGTCAACACCTGCTCCGTCACCGCCGTCAGCGATAAGAAGTCCCGCCAGATGATCCGCCGCTGCCGCAAGCAAAACCCAGAGGCGGTGGTGGCGGCCTGTGGCTGCTACGTCCAGACCCATGCGGAGGAGGCGGCCAAGCTGGACATGGATCTGATTGCCGGGACGGGAGACCACATGGCCTTTCTGGATCTATTGGAGCAGGAGTGGGCCCAGCGCCGGGGCTCGGCGCTGCTGGACGACGCATTGCGCCGCCGCCGGTTTGAGGCGCTGCCAGGCGGCGGCATGGCCAGCCGCACCCGGGCCATGCTGAAAGTGGAGGACGGCTGCGTCAACTTCTGCACCTATTGCATCATCCCCTTCGCCCGTGGGCCCGTGCGGTCCCTGCCCCTGGCAGACGCCGTGGCGGAGACGGCCCGGCTGGCCGCCGAGGGGTACCGGGAGCTGGTGCTCACCGGCATTGAGATATCCTCCTACGGCAGCGATTTTAAGGACGGCACCACCCTCACCGACCTGCTGGAGGCCATCAGCCCGGCGGCGGGAGAGATGCGCATCCGCCTGGGCTCGTTGGAGCCCCGGACCATTACGGAGGACTTCTGCCGCCGCTGCGCCGCCCTGCCCAACCTGTGCCCCCATTTTCATCTCTCGCTGCAATCCGGCTGCGACGATACCCTCCGGCGGATGAACCGGCGGTACGACACGGCCCGGTATTACGAATCCGTGGCGCTGCTGCGGCAGTATTTTCCCCGGGTGGCCGTCACCACCGACCTTATCACCGGCTTCCCGGAGGAGACGGAGGAGGAGTTCGCCCAGACGCTGGCCTTCATCCGGCGCTGCGGCTTTGCGGATATGCACATCTTCCCCTACTCCATCCGCCCCGGCACCAAGGCGGCGGCCATGCCCCAGGTCAGCGGCCCGGTAAAGGAGCGCCGTGCCGCCCAGGCGGCGGAGGTGGCCCGGGAGATGCACCAACGGTATCTTAATAGCTGCGTGGGCACACGGTGTGCCGTGCTGTTTGAGCAGCCCGGGGAGGACGGCCGCTACCACGGCCACAGCGCCGATTACATGGAGGTGGCCGTGGCGGGCGAAGGTTTACATAATAAATTGCTTACGGTGGAGATCACTGGCACAGACGGAGAAATTCTCGTGGGGGAGGTCGTACAATGAAGCACCATTTCTTTGCCTACATCGCCCGGATGCGGTTTATCAACCGCTGGGCGCTGATGCGCAACAGCTACACCGAGAATATTCAGGAGCACAGCCACCAGGTGGCGGTGCTGGCTCACGCCCTGGCCCTCATCGGCAACCGCTATTTCGGCGGCCACAACGATGCGGGGCAGGTGGCGGTGGCGGCCCTGTACCACGACGCCACCGAGATCCTCACCGGCGACATGCCCACCCCTATTAAATATTACAATCCCGCCATCCGGGACAGCTACAAGCAGGTGGAGGCCATCGCCGGGGAAAAGCTGCTGGGCATGCTGCCGCCGGAGCTCCGGGGCGACTACGCCGCCGCCCTGACGCCGCCCCATGAGGTGGAACGGCTGGTAAAGGCCGCCGACAAGCTGTCGGCCCATATCAAGTGCCTGGAGGAATTAAAGGCGGGCAACACCGAGTTCCGCAAGGCCGCCCAGCAGACCTTGACCGCCCTGCAGGAGTACCACATGCCGGAGCTGGATTGGTTCATGGAACACTGCCTGCCGTCCTTCTCCCTGACACTGGACGAGTTGGAGTAATTGTTTCTGTTTATAGCAAAAAGACCGCCGAAAGGCGGTCTTTTCATGCGTAAAATGAGAATTATTCCTCGTCGATCTTCCCTCTGGCGTGCAGTACGTCGTCCTCCGTGATCTTCATCAGATCCTCTTTCGTCACCTTTTCCATGGCGGCCAGGCGGTTATTCTGGGCCACCAGGATATGCTCGAAGATATTGCGGACGCCCCGGGCGTTGCCGAAGCTGTCGCTGTCGGCGTTCTCCTCGGCGATGTAGTCCCGCACCAGGTCCTCCACGCCCTCGTCCAGGGTGTAGCAGCCCTTCTTGCACTGCATCCGGAAGATGGCCACCAGTTCATCGGTGGTGTAGTCGGCAAACTCCAGGAAGCGGTTGAAGCGGCTCTCCAGGCCGGGGTTGGAGTGGATGAACCGATCCATCAGCTCCGTGTAGCCCGCCACGATCACCACCAGGTCGTCCCGGTGGTCCTCCATGGCCTTCAAAATGGTGTCGATGGCCTCCTGGCCGAAGTCGTTTTCGCTGCGTCCGTTGAGGGCGTAAGCCTCGTCGATGAACAGCACGCCGCCCATGGCCTTGTCGATGACCTTGGCCGTCTTGATGGCGGTCTGGCCCACGTAGCCCGCCACCAGGCCGCTGCGGTCCACCTCCACCAGCTGGCCCTTGGAGAGGATGTCCAGGGAGTGGTAGATGCGGGCCATAATCCGGGCCACGGTGGTCTTGCCGGTGCCGGGGTTGCCGGTGAACACCATGTGGAGGGACATATCGGTGGTGGGCAGGTCGTGCTCCCGCCGCAGCTTGTATACCTGCACCATGTTGATGAGGTTATGTACCTCCTCCTTCACCGCGTCCAGGCCGATGTAGCCGTCCAGCTCCGCCAGAATGTCCTCAATCTTCTCCTTGGGCTGGGCCGGCTCCTCCTTGGCCTCGCCGCCGCTGCCGGGGGTGCCGTCGGCGGTGGGGGGCTGGTCCTTTTTGGGCACGGCGCCCTGCTGGGCCTTGGGCGCGCCCCAGAAATCGCTGGACATGCGGCTTATGTTGTTCTCCGTCATGGAGCGGATCACGTCCAGCTGCTGCAAAATGATTTCGTCTTTCTTATCCATACGTTCCTCCCCAAAAGGTGCTTCATCATTGGATGCTCTGATAGGTGTAAGGGCAGCCCTCCGGCGCCGTCAGGGCAAGGCCGGGGGTGTAGAGCAGCCGCCCATCGGCGGTAATGAGGATCATATCAAAGGGATAGTCGGCCTGATGGCAGCGCCAGAAGGCCACGGCCTCCGCCTCGCCCATGACGTACAGCGCCGTGGAAAAGGCGTCGGCCATGGTGCCGCTGTCCGCCACAATGGTGACGGAGGTCAAATCCGTCACGGCGGGGGCCCCGGTGGCCGGGTCGATGATGTGCTGGTACACGGTGCCGTCCTCGGCGGTGAAATACCGCTGGTAGCCGCCGGAGGTGACCACGAAGCCGTCGTAAATATCCAGCAGCGCGGCGTAGCCCTCTGGGTCCGCCGGGTCCTGAATGCCCACGGTCCAGGGCGTGTTCCGCCCCTTGCCGCCCATCACCATCACGTTGCCCCCCAGGGCGGCGGTGGCCCGCTTGACGCCGTTATCCACGAGGATATTTTTCACCAGATCGCTGGCGTAGCCCTTGCCGATGCCGCCCAGGTCAATGGCGCAGCCCTCGTCCAACGTGGCCCGACGGTTCTCCCGGTCCAGGTGGAGATGGTGGCTGCCCACATAGGGCAGCAGGGCGGCGATCTCCGCTTCGCTTGCCACGTGAGGCGTGTCGCCGGTGACGTTCCACAGCGATACCAGCGGGGCCACGGTGATGTCAAAGGCGCCGCCGGTGACGGCGCTGTACTCCTGGGCCAGGGCCAGCAGGATGTCGGTGTCCGGGGCAAGGTCCGCGGCATGGGCGGTGTTCAGCACGTCCACGTCGCTGCCGCTGATGGTGCGGGAGATGTCCCGCTCCAGGGCGTTGATGAAGATGCCGCAGGCGGTCACCGCGTCCTGGGCGCGGGGGCCGTAGGCGGTGACGGTCATGTAGGTGTCCATGGCGAAAAAGCCCGCCTGGGCGGGCTCGCCGCAGCCGGTGAGGGCCAGGGCCAGCACCAGGGCCAGCACCAGGCAGCCAAGCCGCTTCACAGCTCCTGCCGCCCTTCCAGCGCCCGCATCAGCGTGGCGTCGTCGGCAAATTCCAGATGGCCGCCTACGGGGATGCCGTAGGCAAGGCGGGTCACCTTTACGCCGAAGGGCTTTAAGAGCCGGGCGATATACAGGGCCGTGGTCTCCCCCTCGGTGTCGGGGTTGGTGGCCATGATGACCTCCTCCACGCCGCCCTTGGCCACCCGGTCCAACAGGGGCTTGATCTGCAGATCGTCGGGCCCCACGTGGTTCATGGGGCTCAATACGCCGTGGAGCACGTGGTAGTGGCCGTGGTACTCACGGGCGCGCTCCATGGCCGCCACGTCCCGGGGGTCCGCCACCACGCAAATGACGGAGCTGTCCCGCTTGGGGGCGGCGCAGATGGGGCACAGCCCGCCGGCGGACAGGTTGCGGCACACGGGACAGAGGGTGACGGAGCGCTTGGCGTCCATGATGGCGTCGGCGAACTCCTGGGCCTCCTCCTCCGGCAGGCGCAGCACGTAAAAGGCCAGGCGCTGGGCGGTTTTGCCGCCGATGCCCGGCAGCCGGGCAAACTGCTCCGTCAGCTTTTCCAGCGGCGCGGGAAAGTATTCCATACCGTTAATCCTCTCTTTTGCTTATTGCCCCCGCAGGGCGCGGATCTTGGCGGGGATGTCATCGGCCTTGTACACGGCGCTGCCCGCCACCAGCACGTTGGCCCCGGCGGCGATGCAGATGGGGGCGGTGGCGGTGTCCACGCCGCCGTCCACCTCCAGGTCGCAGCCCGGGCGCAGGGCGTCGATGTAGCGGCGAATCTCCTGGACCTTGGGCATCATGTCACCCATGAACTTCTGCCCGCCGAAGCCCGGCTCCACCGTCATCACCAGTATCATGTCGCAGAGGTCGATGAAGGGCAGCACGGCGCTGCCGGGGGTCTTGGGCTTCACCACCACCCCGGCCTTCTTGCCCTTGGCCCGGATGGCCCGGAGGGCGGCTGAAATGTTCTCCTCCGTGTCTGCCTCCACGTGGCAGGTGACGATGTCGGCCCCGGCGTCGCAGAACTGTTCCACGTACCGCACGGGCCGGTCGATCATCAGATGCACGTCCAGGGGCAGGTCGGTGGTGGGGCGGATGCACTTCACCACCGGCACGCCGATGGTGATATTGGGCACGAACTGGCCGTCCATCACGTCCACGTGGACGTAGTCGGCGGTGTGGATGCGCCGGATATCCCGCTCCAGGTTGGCAAAATCGGCGCTTAAAATGGAGGGTGCGATCTTAATCATGGCGTTTTCCTTTCTCCGCACGGCGCGGCGTCCCGTCTCATAGAATGGGGCAAGCGGCGCCCGAAGGTCACGGCTGCCCGCTCCGCCCGCTGCCGGGCGTCCGCTTTTGAGATAGGGGGCCGGTGGGGCAGACCTGCCGGCCCTCACTGTGGCGTTGCTTTCGGGGGACGCCGCCGGCTTGTATTCCAATAAAATAATATACCATATTTATGTCCCGGCGTAAAGAGCCGCCGCCCCTTTGCGGCGTAAAAAAAGCATTGCCGGGCGGGGCGCCATTATTTTTTACCATTTTGTGAATTTTGCGCCGCCCCACTTTCTTTTTGGCGGAAAGTACACTACAATGCAGACAGTATCAGAGAACAGAGGCGTTTTGCTATGACATTTCTCCAACGGTTGAAAAACGGCGTCTCCCGCTTTATGTACGGCCGCAACGGCGCGGACCACCTGGGCCTGGGCCTCCTTTGGACGGCCATTCTGCTGGAAGCGGTCAACTGGTTTGTCCGCAGCGACGCGGCCCATCATGTCATCTCCCTGGCGTCCACGGCGCTGCTGCTGTGGGAGGTGTTCCGCCTCTTTTCCAAGAATCTCTACGCCCGCCGGAGGGAGAACGCGTGGTTCCTCACCCATCTCTGGCAGCCGGTGCGGGACGCTCTGGGCCGGGCCAGGGACAAGGAGCATAAATATTTCGCCTGCCCCAACTGCCATACCGTGTGCCGTGTGCCCCGGGGCAAGGGCAAAATCATCATCACCTGCCCCAAGTGCGGCGGGGAGATTCACGGCAAAAGCTGACAGTGTTTTTCCACCCTTTTGGATACAATAGATACACAAATGAAATATGGAGGCGATTTCCATGAGCATTTACGACTACAAGCTGCCCACCCCCGACGGCGGGGAGATCTCCATGGAGGACTACCGGGGCAAGGTGCTGCTGATTGTCAACACCGCCACCGGCTGCGGCTTCACCCCCCACTATGAGCCCATCGAGAAAATGTATGAGGACCTGCGTGACCGGGGCTTTGAGGTCATCGACGTGCCCTGCAACCAGTTTGCCGGCCAGACCCCCGGCACCGACGAGGAGATTCACCAGTTCTGCGCCCTGAAGTACAACACCCAGTTCCCCCAGATGAAGAAGTCCGACGTCAACGGCGAAAACGCCCTGCCCCTGTTCACCTACCTCAAGAGCCAGAAGGGGTTTGAGGGCTTCGGCAAGGGCCCCGCTGCCCTGGCCATGGGAGTGATGCTGAAGAAGATCGATAAGGATTACAAGAACAACCCCGACATCAAGTGGAACTTCACCAAGTTCGTGGTGGACCGGGAGGGCAACGTGGTGGCGCGCTTCGAGCCCACCGCCGACATGGCCAAGGTCCGCGCCTGCGTGGAGGGCCTGCTGTAATGCACTTTCCATATATAGCGTAAAAACCGGGCGTTTCTCACAAAATGCAGTGAGAAACGCCCGGTTTTTCTTCTTTGAAGCGAAAAAGAGCACATTCCGGGGGAGCAGTCGAATGGCAGAATTTTACCTTGACAAAAAAGGGCGTAAAGGCGTAGAATTAAGCAGAGAAATAGTGACCAGATGGGGGCTTCCGCTCTGCCTGGCGTCGCTATCTGGTATCCGTTCTCGCCCTGTGCCGCCCGGCGGCCCGGGAGAGGAGAGAGCAGAATCCTATACAGTAACGGAGGAATGAACATGAAATTCTTTGATCGTATCCTTGCCGCTTTGGGCATCCGCAAGGTTGAGGAGCCCCAGGTTTCCACGCTGCCTCCTGCCGGCGTTGATCCCGCTGCCGCAGTGGATTCTGCCGCCGAGAGCAAGGCGCCCGAGACGGAGACCCATGTCCACAGCTATATCGAGATGGTCATCAAGCCCGCCACCTGCACCGCCACCGGCGTGAAGAAGTGCACCTGCTCCGAGTGTGGCGCGTATCGCTACGCCCCCATCCCCGCCGGCCATACCCGGCCCGAGGGCGGCATCGTCACCGTGGAGCCCACCTGCGTGGAGCCCGGCTGCGAGACGTATAACTGCGCCCTGTGCGGCCAGGAGGTGGTGGAGACCCTGCCCGCCACCGGCAACCATACCTGGATTCCCGACACCATCATCTCCGAGGCCACCTGCACCGAGCCTGCCCGGGTGGGCAGCGTGTGCTCTGTGTGCGGCGCGCTGAACGGCGAGCTGGTCAGCGTGGGCGAGCCTCTGGGCCATGACTACGTCAGCCAGGTCACCGCCGACGCCACCTGCACCACCCCCGGCACCATCACCTACACCTGCACCCGCTGCGGTGACAGCTACACCGAGGAGATTCCCGCCCTGGGCCACACCGAGGGCGAGAGCCAGTATATCGCCCCCACCTGCACCGAGTCCGGCAAGTACGTGGTGCGCTGCTCCGTCTGCGGTGAGATCATCAAGCAGGACGACCTGAAGGAAATGGATCCCGCTTTGGGCCATGAGTATACCAGCACTGTCACCAAGGACGCCACCTGCACCGAGCCCGGTGAGGTCACCTACACCTGCGTCCGCTGCGGCGACAGCTACACCGAGGAGATCCCCGCCATGGGCCATACCGCCGGCGACAGCGAGTATGTGGCCCCCACCTGCACCGAGTCCGGCAAGTACATCACCCGCTGCGCCGTCTGCGGCGAGCCCATCATTGAGGACAACCTGGGCGACATCGACCCCGCCCTGGGACATGACTATGTAGCCGAGGTCACCCCCGCCACCTGCATCAAGGGCGGCTTCACCACCTACACCTGCTCCCGCTGCGGCGACAGCTATGTGGCCTCCGAGACCAAGCCCACCGGCATCCACACCCCCATCCCCGCTGTGGTGATGAAGGCCCCCACCTGCCAGAGCGCCGGCATCGGCAAGATGGTGTGCCAGTACTGCGGAGAGGAGCTGGGCTACGGCCGCATCCCCGCCCTGGAGCACACCTGGGTCACCGACGACATGGGCCGCTGCACCTGCTCCCAGTGCGGCGCCGAGAAGCGCGACTGATTATGCATCATCAAAATATCCGCCCCGACGGGGCGGATATTTTTTTGCCGCAATACCGCCACTGTTGTCATATTACACAAAATCGCCATGGCTTTATTGGACACATTTGTGTTATTCCGTTATTGACTTTAGCGGCTAAAAGCGCTAAAGTATCAATAGTCAACAGCCACCGTAAGGGGGGCAGAAAGGAGCCGCGCGATGCGTCAGTTTACCGCTATGAAGAACTACCATTCCGCCCGTGGCTTCTATTATGCTTACCAGGCTCGCTATGCGGGCTATACTGATGCTGCGCCTGTGCGCCACGGCTGCTGACTGCTGACCTCGTTCATTTGGAAGGGGCCTTGCCACGGCGGCGAGGTCCTTTTTTTGATGAAAACCAACGAAAAATCATGCAAATTTTGAAGGAGAAAACAAGATGAAGAAGTTCTTTGCTCTGCTGCTGGCCCTGACTATGGTGCTGTCCCTGGCCGGGTGCGGCTCCGCCTCCCATGAAAGCACGGACCCCCAGGGTGGCGACGATGCCGCCCAGTCCTTTACCGTAGGCGTGTGCCAGCTGGTGCAGCACCCCGCGCTGGACGCCGCCACCCAGGGCTTTGTGGACGCCCTGACCGCCGAGCTGGGTGACGCCGTCACCATCGACGTGCAGAACGCCTCCGGCGAGCCCACCAACTGCTCCACCATCGTCAACGGCTTTGTGTCCGCCGATGTGGACCTGATTATGGCCAACGCCACCCCCGCCCTCACCGCCGCGGCCTCCGCCACCGCCGACATCCCCGTGCTGGGCACCTCCATCACCGCCTACGACGCGGCTCTGGAGCTGGATAACTTCAATGGCGTGGTGGGCGGCAACATCTCCGGCACCTCCGACCTGGCCGACCTGAAGGAGCAGGCCGCCATGATCCTGGAGTGGTTCCCCGAGGCCAAGACGGTGGGCCTGCTGTTCTGCTCCGCCGAGGCCAACTCCCGCTACCAGGTGGACGTGGTCACCGCTGAGCTGACCGCCGCCGGTGTGGCGTGCGTGGAGTTCGCTTTCACCGACTCCAACGACGTGTCCTCCGTGACCCAGAGGGCCTGCGACAGCTGCGACGTGCTGTACATCCCCACCGATAACACCGCCGCCTCCAACATAGAGTCCATCAATAACGTGGCCCTGGCCGCCGGCAAGGCTGCCATCGTGGGCGAGGCTGGTTTGCTGGGCGGCTGCGGCGTAGCTACCCTGTCCATCAGCTACTACGACCTGGGCGTCACCACCGGCAAGATGGCCGCCCGCATCCTCAAGGGTGAGGCCGACGTGTCCACCATGCCCATTGAGTACGCCCCCGTCACCCGGATGTACAGCCCCGCCGCCTGCGAGGCCCTGAACATCACCCCCGTGGAGGGCTACGAGGCCGCCGAGTAAGGCAGTCCTGACAGAAATCGCAGCGCCCCGTCCCGGGCACAGCGCCTGGGACGGGGTGCTTATGGAGGAAACCATGATCGTATCTTTGCTCAACGCAATGCCCGGTGCCGTGGCCCAGGGCCTGGTGTGGGGGCTGATGGCCATCGGCGTCTACCTCACCTTCCGGGTGCTGGACGTGGCGGACCTGACGGTGGACGGCTCCCTGGCCACCGGCGGCGCCGTGTGCGTCATGCTGATTCGCGGCGGCGTCAACCCCTGGCTGGCACTGCTGTGCGCGGCGCTGTGCGGGGCTGTGGCCGGCTTCATCACCGGCGAGCTCCACACCCGCTGCGGCATCCCCGCCATTCTGGCCGGTATTCTCACCCAGCTGTCCCTGTACTCCGTCAACCTGCGGATCATGGGCGGCAAGGCCAACCAGGCCGTGGGTGTGGACAAGTACCCCCTGCTGCTGTCCCAGCGCTTCGTGCGCACGCTGCATCTCACCAACCCCCTGCCGCTGCTGCTGCTCTTCACCGCCGTGCTGGTGCTGTTTCTCTACTGGCTGTGTGGCACCGAGTGGGGCTGCGGCTTCCGGGCCACCGGCGCCAACGCCCACATGGCCCGCGCCCAGGGCATCCACACCGGGCGGAACACTGTCATCGGCCTGGCCCTCAGCAACGCCATCGTGGCCATGGCCGGCGGTCTGCTGGCCCAGTACCAGGGCTCTGCCGACGTGAATATGGGCCGGGGCGCCATCGTCATCGGCCTGGCCTCCGTCATCATCGGCGAGAGCGTGCTGGGCAAGGTGGTGCGCAACTACGCCCTGCGGCTTTGTAGCGTATCCGTGGGCGCGGTGATCTACTACATCGTGCTGCAGGTGGTGCTGCAGCTGGGCCTGAACACCAACGATTTGAAGCTGCTGTCCGCCATCATCGTGGCCCTGTTCTTGGCGGTGCCCTACTGGCGCGCCCACAGAGCAGGGAAGAAGGGAGGGCCGCGCCATGCTTGAAATCCGTGACATCCGAAAGACCTTCCACGCCGGCACGGTCAACGAGAAAATCGCCCTGGACGGCGTCAGCCTGACGCTGGAAACAGGCCAGTTCGTCACCGTCATCGGCGGCAACGGCGCCGGAAAATCCACCATGCTCAACGCCGTAGCCGGCACACTGCCCATAGACAGCGGCTCCATCATCTTAGACGGCGTGGACATCACCCACATGCAGGAATACCGCCGGGCCAAGTACCTGGGCCGGGTGTTCCAGGACCCCATGATGGGCACCGCCGGCGATATGTGGATTGAGGAAAACCTGGCCCTGGCCGCCATGCGGGGCAAGCGCCGTGGCTTCCGCTGGGGCGTGAAAAAGGAGGACCGGGAGTTCTTCCGCCAGCAGCTTGCCACGTTGGAGCTGGGCCTGGAGGACCGACTCACCGTGAAAACCCGCCTGCTCTCCGGCGGCCAGCGCCAGGCGCTGACGCTGCTGATGGCGGCCCTGGAGAAGCCCAAGCTGCTGCTGCTGGACGAGCACACCGCCGCCCTGGACCCCCGCACTGCCGCCAAGGTGCTGGAAATCTCCGACCGCATTGTGGCGGAGAACCACCTGACCACCCTGATGGTCACCCACAACATGCGCGACGCCATCGCCCACGGCGACCGGCTCATTATGATGGACGGCGGCCGCATCGTGCTGGACATCTCCGGCGAGGAGAAAAAGAAGCTGACGGTGCAGGACCTGCTGCAGCGCTTCGGCCAGGCCAGCGGCAGCCAGGAGGCCAACGACAAGATGCTGCTGGGCTGACACGTCATACAGACAATAAGAGACCGCCTCGCAGGAGGCGGTCTCTTTTATGGTGCGCCCGGCGAGCGCACGTTCTAACGGGTGAAAGTCCCGAGACCGCCCGGCAGCGGGAAGGTCATAGCCAAAG
>CAMKGX010000019.1 GCA_946412355.1 uncultured Clostridia bacterium | reverse complement strand
ACGGCAAGACCGATGTGGCCATCAAGTATGCTTACGGCAACCAGTTCTACGGCGATGCTGATATCACCGCTGCTATGGATACCTGGTATGCTGACGGCATCGAGGTAGTGTTCGCCTGCGGCGGCGGTATCTTCACCTCTGCCGGTGAGGCTGCTGCCAAGGTCGAGGGCGCCAAGGTCATCGGCGTGGACGTTGACCAGGCTGCCACCATCGACGGCCTGTACGGCGAGGGCATGACCGTTACCTCCGCCATGAAGGGCCTGGCTGCCACCGTGAACACCCTGCTCACCCAGATCAAGGACGGCTCCTTCCAGGGCGGCCGTGTGGAGAACCTGGGCCTGGTGTCCAACGATGTGGAGGCCAACTACGTCCAGCTGCCCGTTGCTTCCACTCAGTGGGGCGAGGGCTTCACTCAGGCTGACTACGAGGCCCTGGTGGCTTCCCTGTTCGCTGGCGACATCACTGTTGACAACGACATCACCAAGGCTGCCGGTGACTTCGCCACCGTCGTGGCCGTGGAGGATCTGGGCAACATCAAGTAAGTCCATACTTACGCACTGAAAAGCGCGGCCTTCGGGCCGCGCTTTTTTTATCACCTTCCCCCTCGGGGGGGCTGCGCCCGAAGCGCCGCCGACGCTGCGTGTCCCGCCAAGCACGGGACAACAAGCGCCAGGACTGTTTGAATGGTAAACGGTATCATTTCCGTTCGTAGGGGCGGACGACTCTGTCCGCCCCAACCCCGTAACAATAATTACCCGCTGCGGCTGAACGGCACCCGGCCCCGACCCCTCCGTAGGGCGGGACCTATGTGTCCCGCCAAGCAAGGCGGCAACAAGCGCCAGGACTGTTTGAATGGCAAACGGCATCATTCCCCTCCGCAGGGCGGGACGACCTCGGCCCGCCGGGCCCCGCCATCTCCGCCCCTTCCCCCCCAACACGCCCCCTCGACAGAAATCCCAAACAAATTCGCAAATTTCTTTTGCTTTATCCGCGGATATATTGTATAATATCCCCAATAGACAAACACCAAAGGAGGGGTCACATTTGGAAACGCCGTACGCAATCGAAATGCTGCACATCACCAAGCGCTTTCCCGGCATCATCGCCAACGATGACATTACCCTCCAGCTCAAGCGCGGAGAGATCCACGCCCTGCTGGGGGAGAATGGCGCCGGCAAGTCCACGCTGATGAGCGTGCTCTTCGGCCTGTACCAGGCGGAGGAGGGCGTCATCAAGAAGGATGGCAAAGAGGTCACCATCCACGATCCCAACGATGCCAACGACCTGGGCATCGGCATGGTCCACCAGCACTTCAAGCTGGTGGAGTGCTTCACCGTGCTGGACAACATCATCCTGGGCGTGGAGCCGACGAAGCACGGCTTCCTGCAAAAGGACGAGGCCCGCAAGAAGGTGCTGGCCCTGTCGGAGAAGTACGGATTGCAGGTGGACCCCGATGCCGTCGTCGAGGACATCACCGTGGGCATGCAGCAGCGCACCGAGATTTTGAAGATGCTCTACCGCGACAATGAGATCCTCATCTTCGACGAGCCCACCGCCGTGCTCACCCCCCAGGAGATCGACGAGCTGATGAAGATCATGAAGAACCTGGCTGCCGAGGGCAAGTCCATCCTCTTCATCTCCCACAAGCTGGCCGAGATCATGGCGGTGGCCGACCGCTGCACCGTGCTGCGCAAGGGCAAGTACGTGGGCACCGTGGAGACCGCCAAGTCCTCCCCCGAGGAGCTGTCCGCCATGATGGTGGGCCGCAACGTCAACTTCCACGTGGACAAGAAGCCCGCCCATGTAGGCGACGTGGTGCTGGACATCCAGCACATGACCGTGGCCTCCAAGACCCATAAGAAGGACGCCGTCCACGACGTATCCATGAAGGTCCGCCGGGGCGAGATCGTCTGCATCGCCGGCATCGACGGCAACGGCCAGTCCGAGTTCGTCTACGGCCTCACCGGCCTGGAGCCCCTCAAGAGCGGCACCATCACCCTGAACGGCAAGGACATCTCCAAGGCCTCCATCCGCCAGCGCAGCACCTCCGGCATGAGCCACATCCCCGAGGACCGTCATAAGTACGGCCTGGTGCTGGACTACTCCCTGGAGGACAACCTGGTGCTCCAGCGCTACTTCGAGCAGAAGTTCACCGACCGCATCGGCTTCCTCCGCCGGGACAACATCCGCAAGTACGCCGACCGCCTCATCGACGAGTACGACGTCCGCTCCGGCCAGGGCCCCGTCACCGCGGCCCGCGCCATGTCCGGCGGCAACCAGCAGAAGGCCATCATCGCCCGCGAGGTGGATAAGGCCCCCGAGCTGCTGGTAGCCGTGCAGCCCACCCGCGGCCTGGACGTGGGCGCCATCGAGTTCGTCCACCGCAAGCTGGTGGAGCAGCGCGACGCCGGCAAGGCGGTGCTGCTCATTTCCCTGGAGCTGGACGAGGTCATGGACGTGCCCGACCGCATCCTTGTGATGTACGAGGGTGAAATCGTGGGCGAGCTGGATCCCAAGACCACCACCCAGGAGGAGCTGGGCCTGTACATGGCCGGCGCCAAGAGAGACGAGGTGAAGGCATGAAAAAGAATCTGCTGAAAAACGCCGCCGTGCAGTCCCTGATCGCGTCGCTGCTGTGCATCGTGCTGGGCCTGCTGCTGGGCTTCATCGTGCTGCTGTTCATCAATCCCAGCGGCGCCGGCGAGGCCATCCTGGCGGTGGTGAAAAACTTCTGGAACTACTCCCGGGCCAACCTCCAGGCCAAGAACTTCGGCAACACCCTGGTAAAGACGGCCCCCCTGCTGATGTGCTCTTTGAGCGTGCTGTTCGCCTATAAGGTGGGCCTGTTCAACATCGGCGCCGCCGGACAGTACGTGGTGGGCTCCTGCGCCTGCCTGTACGCGGCCCTGGCCTGGCACTGGAGCTGGCTGCCCTGCCTGCTGATGTCCATCGTGGTGGGCGGCATCTACGGCGCCATCGTGGGTCTGCTGAAAGCCTACTGCAACGTCAACGAGGTCATCTCCGGCATCATGCTCAACTGGATCGGCCTCTATACCACCAATATGCTGCTGGCCACCGTCAAGGAGCCCACCAGCCCCTATACCCTGCACCTCAAGACCGACGCCACCCAGGCCATGCTGCCCACGCTGGGCCTTGGCAAGCTGTTCAGCGACAATGGCAACGTCACCATCGCCATCCCCCTGGCCGTTCTGATTGCCATTGCCATTATGGTGCTGCTGGATAAGACCCGCCTGGGCTACGAGCTGAAGGCCACCGGCAACAATAAGAACGCCGCCAAGTACGCCGGCATGGCGGAAAAGCGCAACATCATCCTCACCCTCATCATCGGCGGTGCGCTGGCAGCCATGGGCGGCGCCTTCCTGTACCTCACCGACTTTGAGCAGTGGTCCGTCACCCAGTCCTCCGTCCCCGGCATGGGCTTCAACGGCATCGCCGCCGCCTTCCTGGGCGGTCTGAATCCCATCGGCACCATCTTCGCCTCCTACTTCATCCAGCACATCACCTCCGGCGGTGCCTTTGTGGACCTGTCCAAGTATTCCTCCCAGATCTCCGATCTGATCTCCTCCCTCATCATCTACCTGTGCGGCTTCGTGCTGTTCATCAAGTACGCCATCAACATGGGTATCGCCAAGAGTGAGGAAAAGGCCATGCAAAAGGCCGCTGCGGCCGATGAGAAAGGGGGCGCCAAGTAATGTTGCTGCTGGTACAATACACCCTGATTTTCGCCTCCGTGCTGATGCTGGTGGCCCTGGGCGGCTGCTTCTCCGAGCATTCCGGCGTCATCAACCTGGGCCTTGAGGGCATCATGGTCATCGGCGCCCTGGGCGGCGCCCTGATGATGCGCGCCCTGCCCAACTCCTGGGCCGCCCTGCCCACCATCCTGGTGGTGCTGCTGGGGGCCGTGGTGTTCGCCGTGGCCTACTCCGCCCTGCTGGGCGTAGCCTGCATCAACTTCAAGGCCGACCAGACCATCGTGGGCACGGCGCTGAACATGCTGGGCGTGGCCGCCGCCACCGTGCTGGTGAAGGCCATCAACACCGCCGCCGACCCCAACAACGTCTCCTCCGAGATCCAGTACGTGGAGGCCAAGAAGAAGTTCCTGGTGAATATCGCCGGCTTCGAGTTCAACTGGTTCATGCTCATCGCCATCATCATGCTGGTGGTGGCCTACGTGGTGCTGTATAAGACCCGCTTCGGCCTGCGTCTCATGGCCTGCGGCGAGCATCCCCAGGCGGCGGACAGCGTGGGCATCAACGTCTATAAGATGCGCTGGGCCGGCGTCCTCATCTCCGGCGTCTACGGCGGCATGGGCGGCATCTGCTACATCCTGGCCGGTGTGTCCCTCTGGAAGTTCGAAAACGGCGTGGCCGGCTTCGGCTTCCTGGCCCTGGCGGTGATGATCTTCGGCCAGTGGAAGCCCACCCGCATCGCCCTGGCGGCGCTGCTGTTCGGCCTGTTCCGGGCCCTCAGCAACGTCTACTTCGGCTTCCCCTTCCTCGTGGCGCTGAACATCCCCGGCTCCGTCTACAACATGATGCCCTACCTGATCTCCCTGGTGGTGCTGGCCTTCACGTCCAAGAAGTCCCGTGCCCCCAAGGCCGAGGGCATCCCCTACGACAAGGGCCAGCGGTAAAATCAAAACCCCAAAAAAGAGACGGCGCAAGCCGTCTCTTTTTTATGGTATGAATTGACAGCGCCGCCGTCGTAAATTGCCGCTTCGCGCAACCCATGTCGAAGCCCGTCATATCTCGTCGGACGATTGTGCTTGCAAACGGCGTCGAAGTATGGTAGCATGAAACATGCCAAACAGCTTCATATTTTTTTCGTGCATGGTGTGTGTACGGCGTGTATTTTTGCTTCGGCAAAAATGCACGCTCCGTATTTCAGCACGCCGTGGGCAACCATGCACTTGTTGAAGCTGTTTGGCGACAGCGGAGCCTCTGCGTTTTTCGTGGCGCGGCTCTGCCGCGCCATTTTTTATTGTGTGGAGGGCAAGACGATGAACTTCTATAAAGACCTGTACTTCAAGCTGTTCGGGGCCATGGCGGATGCCGTGGAGTCCCTTGAACACGGCGAGCCGATTGCCGCGCAGAAAGCGCTGGTGGCCGCCATGCGGGAGGCGGAGGACGCCGCCATTTCCCGTGATTAAGGATTGTGATTTCGCTTACATTCTCCATCCAAAAAGGAAGAACCGCCCATCCGGTACGGGCGGTTCTTTCTTTTTTGGCTTAGTGGGATGATGGCATTGGGCTTCGCCGTTTTTTGACAGCCTCACTCCGCCCCGTCAATCAGCGCCGCCAGCTTGTCCCGGCCCCACAGGAGGGTCCGGGTCCGCCGTGCCGCCTCCCGTGCCCCGGCGGTAAAGCCCCGGTTGGTCATCACCACGCCCACGTGGCAGTCGTAAATCTCCTTCCCCGCGTGGATTTCCTGCACCGGCGTGTTGCCCAGGTCGCCTTCGTAACACTTGCACTGAAAGGCGTAGCGTATCTCGTCCTTCTGGGCCAGAATGTCCACGCCCTGGTCGCCGCTGCCGGCGGTCACGTCCACGTCGGTAAAGCCGTTACGCCGCAGCAGGTCGGCGCAGAAGTATTCAAACTCCCGCCCGTCCATCCTGTCCGCCCAGGCCAGCTTTTCCTCCACGGCGGCGCTGCGCGACCCCTCCCCGGGCCGCGGCGCCGGGATAAAGGGGGCGCACCGCTCAAAGCCCGCCCCGGCGGCGCGGTAGATCTCCTCCATGGCGCCGTCGGCAAACCGCGCCGTCTCCGGCGAGAACAGGTGGCTCACGCCCTCCCAGTCCTCCGCCAGGGCGCCGTAGATGGCCGCCTTGTGCTGGGCGCTGTTGCGGTAGGTGGTTTTCACCTCGTGGAGGGCCCTGTCCTTCTGCCGCTCCATGGCGTCCCGCAGCCACCACTGGTAGTTCTCCCGCAGCTGCGCCACCCGCTGCCGCCCGGCGGCCAGGTCGATGCTCCTGTCCCACAGCCGGATGCGGCCCTGCCAGGCGGCGATGGCCTCCGCGTCGTCCTCCATCTGCTGCCACAGCCCGGCGTACTCCGCCGCCGTCTCCGCCGTCCGCAGCTGCTCCATGCACACGTTCATCCTGTCGGCCAGGTCGCCGATTTGGCGGCATACCCGCCGCTGCCTGGCGTACAGCAGGAAGAACACCGCCAGCGCCACCGCCGCGGCCCCCAGCGCCGCCGTCATCACCGCCTCCCGTGGCAGGGAGGTCAAAAAGTCGTTCATAGGGTCACCCTCTCTGGGGGAATCCCATTCCCCCGGTCGTCATACCCCCCATCATACACGCTTTTGTGACCAAAAGAAAGGACACTCCCTTTATTTTGCCAAAATCATCCCCACAAAAAAGGCGCCACCGCCCAGGCCAACGCTGCCGACGCCGCCGCCTGCGCCCCCTTCGCCGCCAGATACCGCCCCATGGGCACCCCGGTGCCCTCCAATACCGCCGCCGTCTGGCAGTGAACGCTGATGCCGCCCCAGCCCAGCAGCGCCGCCGCGGTGACAAAGCCCACTGGGCTGTCGGGCAGTCGTGCCACGCCGCAGGTCAGCTCCACCGCCCCCAGCACCAGCGCCGAGGGGATGACCCGCTCCAGCAGCGCCGTCACCACCGAGAACAGCACCACGAATCCCCCGATGTTCACCATGGCCCCGGCCCCGCGGCCCACCGCCGCCACAAACGCGGCAGGGAAGGAGGGGGTTGGCTCCACCACGGCCCGCCGTCCGCCGCCGCCCCGGCCCAGCAGCCAAAAAAGCCCCGCCGCCGTCAAAAGATGGATACACCACAGCGCCCCGCCGCAGCCCCGGGGGGAGAACACCGCCCCCGCCACCCCCAGGATAAAGGCGGGCCCGGCGTTGTTGCAGCAGCCCAGCAGCGATGCCGCCTCACGCCGAGAAAGCGCCCCCTCCCGGCAGAGCTGCCCCACCGTGGCCGCCCCCATGGGGTAGCCCCCCAGGGCCCCCAATAAAAAGGCGCACCATTTGGGCGGCAGCAGCGCCCCCATGCCCAGGGCTACCGCCAGCGTCACCGCCACGTAGAACGGGAACAGCGCCGGTACCACCGTTCCCGCCCACAGCGCCAGCCCCTGCTGCACCGCCTGTCCCACCGGCCCCCGCTGCATCAGCAGCACCGCCATCATCACCAGTATGGTCCCGTCCGCCGCCGCCTGTCCCACCGTGGGCCGCCATCCCTTTTCCATCTGCCTCACCTCGCTATACACGGTATGTCCCGCCCGCCGTGCCCATGCAAGTTTTTGCCCCCGGGCGCATAGGGTGAGGGGAAAGGAAGGTGATGGGCATGGCGCAAAAACGCCGCATCCCCTGGAGCGAAAAGACGGCCCAGGCCATGGACCGGCTGGACCTGCCCCAATCCCTGGCGGCGGACCAGCCCCGCATAGAGCTGTCCGGCAACCGGGGCTTCTATATGGACCGCCACAAGGGGGTGCTCAGCTACTCCACCTCCGCCATCGACGTCAACGGCGGCAGCGTGGTGGTGCGGCTGTGGGGCAGCGGTTTGCAGATCGTGGCCATGACGGACGATGAGCTGCGCATTGACGGCCTTATCGAGAAAGTGGAGCTGGTGGAATAGATGCTGCAAAAGCTGCTGAATTTCCTCCGGGGCAGCGTCCTTGTGGCGGTGGAATGCGCCGCCCCGGAGCGGATTATCAACCTCTGCGCCGTCCACGACATCCCCTTTTGGGACATGACGTGGCGTGACGCCACCCACTTCGCCCTCCGCACCACCCGCTGGGGGTTTGTACGCCTTCGCGCCGTGTCGGACCAGGTGGCCGCCACGCTCACCGTCCGCCGGGAAAAAGGGGCCCCGGTGGTGCTGCGCCGGTTCCGGCGGCGGTACGTGCTGCTGGGGGCGGCGGCCCTCTTCTGCCTGTTGGCCTGGATGGGCCACACCTTTATCTGGGGCTTCACCGTCACCGGCAACGACACCGTCCCCGACGAGGTGATTCTCCGTGCCCTGGAGCGCCAGGGCGTCACCATCGGCACCCGTGCCCTGTCTATCGACCAGGAGGACTTACGCAATCATATTCTGCTGGAATTGAAGGACATCTCCTGGCTGGCGGTGAATGTGTCCGGCTGCACCGCCCACGTCCAGGTGGTGGAGCGCCACCGCCCGCCCACCCTGCACTCCGACAGCGACGCCGCCAACGTCGTCGCCACCCGCGACGGCCTGGTGACCAAGGTGGAAGCCCTGGACGGCCGTGCCATGGTGCAAAAGGGGGACACCGTCACCCGTGGCCAGCTCCTCATCTCCGGCGTGGTGGACAGCCCCAGGTCCGGCGTGCGGCTGCTCCACGGCCTGGGCCGTGTGGAGGGCCGCACCTGGTATACCCTCACCGCCGCCGTGCCCCTTACGGCGGAGGAATACGGCGCGGCCGAGGCGCACCTGCCCCATGTGGCCCTGATTTTGGGAAAACACCGGATAAATTTCCCGGGAAAGGGTAGCGTATTAGGGCCTTCTTGTGATAAAATAACCTCGTATCATTCTGTGACCCTGCCCTTCTCCTTCCGTCTGCCCGTCACCGTGGTGACGGAGCGCACCATCGACCACGCCAGCCAAAGCGTAGCGCGCACCGTGGCCCAGGCCCGGCAGGAGGGGGAAGCGTCGCTGCTGCGGCGGCTGCGGCAGGAGATGACCGAGGGCGGCCAGGTGGTGTCCACCGCCTTTTCCGCCGTGGAGCAAAATGGGTACCTGCTGGTCACCCTCCGGGCCGAGTGTTTGGAGCAGATCGGCCGCAGCGTGCCCGTCACCTGATATTCTACCCTTTTACAAAGGAGATTGTGTATGGAACAGCGCATCGGTATCGAGCGTATGGAGGAGGCCATCGACGTATTCGGCTCCTTCGATGAAAACATCCGCCTGTTGGAGCAGGAGTTTGCCGTGTCCATCGTCAACCGGGGCGGCGAAATCGTCATCTCCGGCGATGCGGAGGGCGTCATGCTGGCGGAAAAGGCGGTGCAGGCCCTGCTGACCCTGTCCAAAAAGGGGGAGGCCATCACCGAGCAGCATGTGCGCTACGTCATCGGTCTGTGCCGCTCCGGCCAGAGCGAAAAAATTGCCGAGCTGACCCAGGACGTGATCTGCATCACCTCCAAGGGCCGCCCGGTGAAGCCCAAGACCATCGGCCAGAAGGACTATGTGGACAGCATCCTCCGCAATACCGTCACCATCGGCGTGGGCCCCGCCGGCACCGGCAAGACGTACCTGGCGGTGGCCGCCGCCGTGGCCGCCTTCCGGGATAAGCAGGTCAACCGCATCATCCTCACCCGCCCGGCGGTGGAGGCCGGCGAGCGCCTGGGCTTCCTGCCCGGCGATTTGCAGAGCAAGGTGGACCCCTATCTGCGCCCCCTGTACGACGCCCTGTTCGATATGCTGGGCGCCGAGACGTACCAGAAGTACCTGGAGCGGGGCAACATCGAGGTGGCCCCCCTGGCCTATATGCGCGGCCGCACCCTGGACGACAGCTTCATCATTCTCGACGAGGCCCAGAACACCAGCCGCGAGCAGATGAAAATGTTCCTCACCCGCATGGGCTTCGGCTCCAAGGTGGTCATCACCGGTGACGTCACCCAGATCGACCTGCCCGGGGACAAGCCTAGCGGCCTGAAGGAGGCCATGAAGGTCTTAAAGGGCGTGGAGGGCATCGGCATCATGGAGCTGACCCAGGAGGACGTGGTGCGCCACGTGATGGTGCAGCGCATCATCGAGGCCTACGCCCGCTACGAGGAGGAAAAGCGCGCCGATTTCCGCCCGGATAACCGCTTTGGAAAGGGGAGACGCTGATATGGCAAAGCTCCATCGCATCCCCGTCACCTCCACCGTGGAGGGGGCGGCGGACAAGACCACCGTGGCCCTCATCCGCAAGGCCATCCGCACGGCCCTCACCTGCGAGGGCGTGGCCACCCCCTGCGAGGTGGACGTGCTGCTCACCGACGACGCCGGCATCCATGAGATTAATCTGGATATGCGCGGCGTGGACGCCCCTACCGACGTCCTCAGCTTCCCCGCCTTCACCTACGCCCCCGGCCAGCCCCCGGTGGACGACGCCGACGCCGACCCCATGACCGGCCTCACCCCCCTGGGCGATATGGCCATCTCTTTAGAGCGGGTAAAGGCCCAGGCGGCGGAGTACGGCCACTCGGAAAAGCGGGAGCTGTGCTATCTGGTGGTCCACTCCGTGCTCCACCTGCTGGGCTACGACCACCTGGACGAAGGCCCCCAGAAAAAGCAAATGCGCGCCCGGGAAGAGGCCATCATGGCCACCCTGGGCGTCAAAAGATAAAAATCGCCAGCCGACCCGATTCCCATCGTAGGGGCCGACGCCCTCGGCGTCCCGCCACCCACCCAACATAATGGCTCACTACCAAAGAAAGTGGAGGATCACCTACCTATGTCAACCATCACCAAAACCGCCATGATCACCGTCTGCGGCCGGCCCAACGTGGGCAAGTCCAGCCTGACCAACGCCCTGGTGGGCGAGAAAATCGCCATCGTCTCCGACAAGCCCCAGACCACCCGCAACCGCATCTACGGCGTGGTGAACCGTGGCGACACCCAGTTCGTCCTGCTGGACACCCCCGGCCTCCACAAGCCCCGCTCCCGCCTGGGCGACTACATGGTCAAGGTGGTGCGGGAGAGCCTCAGCGCCGTGGAGTGCGCGGTGCTGCTGGTGGAGCCCGTGGCCAAGGTGGGCACCCCCGAGCAGGTGCTGCTCCAGCGCATCAAAGAGGAAAATCTCCCCGCGGTTTTGTGCATCAATAAAATCGACACCGTAGAGAATAAAGAGGATTTATTGGCAGTCATCGCCGCCTACAATGCCGCCTACGGCGATTTCGACGCCATCATCCCCATCTCCGCCAAGACCGGCGACGGCCTGGACGAGCTGCTGACCCAGCTGGACAAATACGCCCAGCCCGGCCCCCAGCTCTTCCCCGACGGCATGACCACCGACCAGCCCGACGCCCAGGTGTGCGCCGAGATTTTGCGTGAAAAAATGCTGCGCTGTCTGGATAAGGAGATCCCCCACGGCACCGCCGTGGAGGTCACCCGCTTCACCGAGCGTGACAGCGGCATCATCGACCTGGATATGACCATTTACTGCGAGAAGGCCAGCCACAAGGGCATCATCATCGGCAAGCACGGCGATATGCTCAAGCGCATCAGCTCCCAGGCCCGCCACGACATCGAGCGCTTCATGGGCACCCAGGTCTACCTGCAAACTTGGGTCAAGGTCAAGGAGAACTGGCGGGATAACGTGAATTTCATCCGTTCCCAGGGCTACACCGAGGACTGATTTCCCCCACTTTTCCACCCATATTCTCCGCCCCGCCCGGCCACACTGTACCGTGAGGTGATTTGTGTGGACTATTGGCAGCTGTTTTCCGCCACCGGCGCGCCGGAGTGGTACGTCATGTACCGACAGGAGGCCCCATGCAACAAGAGAGAATCGTCACCGCAGGCCTCGTCCTGCGTGACACCGTCACAAAAGAGAGCGACAAAATCCTCACCGTCCTGACGGCGGATCTGGGCCGCATCTCCGTCATCGCCAAGGGCGCCCGCAGCCGCCGCAGCAAAGTTACCGCCGCCTGCCAGCTCCTTTGTTACAGCGACATGACCCTCTCCCCCAAGGGGGACTGGTACTATCTGGCGGAGGCCAACACCATCGAGCTGTTCGACGGCCTCCGCCGTGACATCGTAAAGCTGGCCCTGGGGGCCTACTTTGCCGACCTCACCGAGGCGGTGTGTACCCCCGTTCCCGAGCCGGAGCTGCTGCGGCTGCTGCTCAACGCCCTCTATGCCCTGTCGGCGCTGGACAAGCCCGCCGCCCTGGTGAAGCCCGCCTTCACCTGGCGTCTCATGGAGCTGGGCGGCTTCGCCCCCCTCATCGACGGCTGCGCTGTCTGCGGCAAGGAGCCGCCGGAGCGCCCTGCGCTGGACGTGGTCCACGGTTTGGTGCACTGTGCCGCGTGTAAAACCGACGGCTTCAACCTGCCCCTTACCGACGGCGCTCTCCGGGCCCTGCACCACATTCTCTACGGCGATGATAAGAAGCTGTATGCCTTCTCCCTGGACGACGCCGGCCTCCGGTTGTTGGATCAGGCCGCCGAGGCCTTCTCCGCCGCCCAGCTGGAGCGCAGCTTCCGCACATTGGATTACTATAAAGGAATCGCAAGCTATGAGTGAACTGTTTGAAAAATCCATCCGCACGCTGGAATTGCCCGCCGTGCTGGAAATGCTGTCCCGCCACGCCGTCAGTGCGGCGGCCAAGGAGCGGTGCCAAAAGCTCTTCCCCTCCACCGACCCTGCCGAAGTGTCGCTGCTGCTGGACCAGACCGACGCCGCCCGTGTCCGTCTGGGCCTCCACGGCAGCCCCAATTTTTCCGGCGTCAAGGACGTTGCCGCCGCCCTCTACCGGGCCGACCAGGGCGGCATGCTCAACACCCGGGAGCTGCTGGACGTGGCCGGCGTGCTGACGGCCTCCCGCCGTGTCAGCGAGTATGACCGTGACCGCACCGGCGACCCCACCGCCATCGACCGCTTCTTCTCCGGCCTCCATACCAACAAGTACTTAGAGGAGAAGATCCGCTCCGCCATCCTGGACGAGGAGACCATCGCCGACACCGCCAGCGCCGAGCTGGGGGACATCCGCCGCAAGCTGCGCCAGGCCGCCGCCAAGGGCCGCTCCATTTTGCAGCGTATCATCTCCTCCCCCTCCTACGCCAAGGTCTTGCAGGAGGCGCTGATCACCCAGCGTGACGGCCGCTTCGTGGTGCCCGTTAAGGCGGAGTGCAAGGGCAGCCTGCCCGGCCTTGTCCACGACGTGTCCTCCTCCGGGGCCACGCTGTTCGTGGAGCCCATGGGCGTGGTCCAGGCCAACAACGAGTGCAAGGAGCTGGAGGCCAGGGAGCAGAAGGAGATCGAGCGCATCTTGCGCGCCCTCTCCGCCGAATGTGCCTCCTTCCGGGAGGATATTCTCTACGATTATGACCTGCTGGTGCAGCTGGACGTGATTTTTGCCCGGGCCCAGCTCAGCTATCAGCTGGACGCCAGCCGCCCCGAGGTTCGCAAAAAGGGCGGCGTGGTGCTGCGCCGTGCCCGCCATCCCCTGCTGGACAGCGCCAAGGCCGTGCCCATCGACCTGACCCTGGGCGTGGACTACGATACCCTTGTCATCACCGGCCCCAACACCGGCGGCAAGACCGTCACTCTGAAAACCCTGGGTCTTCTCTGCCTCATGGCCCAGTGCGGCCTCCATATCCCCGCCCAGAGCGGCAGCGCCGTCCGGGTGTTTGACCGTGTGCTGGCCGACGTGGGCGACGAGCAGAGCATCGAGCAGAGCCTGTCCACCTTCTCCGCCCACATGTCCAACCAGGTGGCCATTCTGGACCAGGCCGACGACCATAGCCTGCTGCTCTTTGACGAGCTGGGCGCCGGCACCGACCCTGTGGAGGGCGCGGCTCTGGCCATCGCCATCATCCAGCATGCCCGCCGCTGCGGCGCCCTCACCGCCGCCACCACCCACTATGCCGAGCTGAAAACCTTTGCCATGACCACCGCCGGCGTGGAGAACGCAAGCTGCGAGTTTGACGTGGCCACCCTGCGGCCCACCTACCGCCTGCTCATCGGCATCCCCGGCAAGTCCAACGCCTTCGCCATCGCCGCCCGCCTGGGCCTGCCCCAGGCCATCATCGACGAGGCCAAGGCCCAGATGGACAGCGAGAGCGTCCGCTTTGAGGACGTGCTCACCCAACTGGAGGAAAAGCGCCAGCGCCTGGAAAAGGCCCAGACCGAGGCCGACCGTCTGTGGCGCGCCCGGGAGGAGGACGCCCGCAAGGCCCGCACGTTCCGCGAGCAGATGGAGCGCGCCAAGGACAACGCCCGCCAAAAGGGGGAGGCGGAGGCCCGGCGCATCGTCCGCCAGGCGGAGGAGCAGACCCAGGCCATCTTCGACGAGCTGGACGACCTGCGTCGCCGCCAGCAGAAGGCGGTGGATATCCAGGCCGTCAACGACGCCAAGGCCGCCGCCCGCCATAAGCTGAACGAGGTCAATGACCTGCTCCACACCCGGGAGGAGGAGCCCCAGCCCATGGCCCCCAGCCGCCCCATCGCCGTGGGCGACACGGTGGAGCTGCCCGGCGTCCGCACCGGGGCCACCGTGCTGAACGTGAATCAGGACGGCACGCTGCTGCTCCAGGCCGGCAAGATGAAGATGACCGTCAAATCCGCCCAGGTCCGGCTGCTGGAAACGGCGGAGGAGATCGAGAAGAAGAACAAGCAGCGCGCCATCTCCGCCGCGGCCGCCCCCCAGGTGCGCCTGGCGGCCCGCGCCGCCTCGGAGCTGGACATTCGCGGCATGGAAACCCTGGAGGCCGAGGGCGTGGTGGAGAACTATATCGACGCCGCCGTCATGGGCAAGCTGGGCACCGTCACCATCATCCACGGCAAGGGCACCGGCGCCCTGCGCAAGGCCGTCCATGAGTGGCTCAAGCGCAATAAGGCGGTCAAGAGCTTCCGCCTGGGCCGCTACGGCGAGGGCGAGGCGGGCGTTACCGTGGTGGAATTGAAGTAATATTGTCAAATTACCCAAAATTCCCCCATGTTATCCCCAAAATATGCACATAAAAATAGGGAAAAAACCTATTGCAATCCCGTTTTATTTCAGTATAATGTAGGGGAATGAGTTTTTCGGACTCCATAGACACATTTGACGGGACAAAAGGAGAGCTGATGTATGTATACACAGGAAATTGTTGTCAAGAATGAGGTCGGCCTGCATGCCAGACCTGCCACCTATTTCATCCAGAAGGCCAACGAGTTCAAGTCCGGCATCTGGGTGGAGAAGGACGAGCGCCGCGTCAACGCCAAGAGCCTGCTGGGTGTGCTGAGCCTGGGCATCGTCAAGGGTACCACCATCACCCTCATCGCCGACGGTTCCGACGAGAAGGAAGCCGTCGCCGCCCTGGCCGCCCTGATTGAGAACAACTTCGGCGAGTAATCCAGTCCATAAAAAAAGTCCCGCACCCTTTGGGTGCGGGACTTTTTTTATTCTTTTTCGCCGCCGTCTTTTTCATGGAACCGATCGTACACGTTCTCCGCCACGTTCCGTGGCAGCACCGCCGTCAGCTCCTCCACGGTGGCCTCGGAGATAGCCTTCACCGTGCCGAAATGCTTCCGCACCTCTGCCTTGCGCTTCTCCCCCAGGCCGGGGATGTTGTCCAGCCGGCTGCGGTAGGCGCTCTTGCGGTGCTTTTCCCGGTGGAAGGTGATGGCGAAGCGGTGTACCTCCTCCTGCACCCTGCCCAGCATGGCGAACAGGGGCGGGTTGTTCTGTATGCCCAGCTCCTGCCCCTCCAGCGTCACCAGCGCTCTTGTCCTGTGGCGGTCGTCCTTCACCATGCCCAGGATGGGCACGTCCAGCCCCAGGGCGGACACCGCCTCCCAGGCGGCGTGGGCGTGGCCAAGGCCGCCGTCGATGAGCAGCACGTCCGGCAGCGGGGCGAATTTGGGGTCGCCCTCCAGATACCGGGTGAACCGCCGGGTCAGCACCTCCTCCATGGCGGCGTAGTCGTTGGGGGCCGTCAGCGTCTTGATGGCGAACTTCCGGTAATCCCGCTTCAAAGGCTTTCCGTCCTGAAACACCACCATGCTGGCCACCATGTCGTCGCTACCGGTGTTGGAGATGTCGTAGCTCTCCATCCGGTGGGGGAACCGGGGCAGCGCCGCCAATGTCTCCAGGCTTTGCAGCGTGCGATTGGTGCGCTCGAAGTCGGTGGTAATGCGCTCCACCTCCTCCCGGGCGTTCCGCTCCGCCATCTCCACCAGGTCGGCCCGCTGGCCCCGCTGGGGGGCGTGGATGATGACCTTCCGCCCGGCGTTGGCGGTGAGCAGGGCGGCAAAGGTGTCGCTGCCCTCCCAGAGGAAGGGCACCATGATCTCCCTGGGCAGCAGGGGCCTGCCTAAATAGTACTGGCTCAGCACGGCGGCAAGCACTTCCTCCCCACTGTCCTCCGCCCCTGTGGGAAATACCTGCACCTCCCGGGAGAGCAAATCGCCGTTTTCAATGTGCAGCACCGCCGCCCCGGTGCGTACCTGCCCGGTGAACAGGCCCCAGATGTCGGTGTCGGCGCAGATGCCTGCGATGACCTGCTGCTGCTTTGTCAGCACCGCCAGGGCCCGCATCTGGTCCCGCAGCGCCGCCGCCTTTTCAAAGGCCAGGGCCTCGGCGGCCTCGTTCATCTCGCTCTCCAGCTGCCGCCGGAGCTGGGGCAGCTTGCCCTCAAAGAGACTGGCCCCCCGGGCGATGCGCCGGGCGTATTCCTCCGCCCCCGGCCCCTCGGGGAGGCACCAGCCGTCGCATTTGCCGATGTGGTAGTTCAGGCAGGGCCGCTCCTTGCCAATGTCCCGGGGGAAGCGGCGGGAGCAAGTGGGCAGCTTTAACAGGTTGCACACCGCGTCAATGGCGGCGTGGGTCTCGTGCCGCCCGCCAAAGGGACCGTAGTAGGCGGCGCCGTCCTCCCCCGGCTTGCTCACCAGCGAAAACCGGGGATAGGGCTCGTTTTTGTTCAGTCGCACAAAGGGATACCCCTTGTCGTCCTTTAAGAGAATGTTGTAATGGGGCTGATGGCGCTTGATGAGGGAGTTTTCCAGTATCAGCGCCTCAAACTCCGTCCTTACCACAATGGTGTCGAAATGGTCCACCGAGGCCACCATGGCCCGGGTCTTCTCGTTGTGTCCCCGCCCGGCCTGGAAATATTGGCTCACCCGGTTTTTCAGCTTTTTGGCCTTGCCCACGTAGATGACCTGGCCCGTCTTGTCCATCATGATGTATACGCCCGGCTCCAACGGCAGGCTGTCCGCCTTTTTCAAAAGCTCTGCTTTCGTCACTTCCCTCACCTCGCTTATCATTCAGTATACCACGCCCAAGGCCCCACAGGCAAGGTTGCGTTTTTCCCGCAAACCCATTATACTATGAAAAAACGTGAAAAGAGGCCCTCCCCATGATGATACAGGACATCGCCCCCCACCGCTACGACCACACCTACGTCACCCGCCCCGCCGCCCCTGCCGATGCCGCCCTGTGCTACGACCGCCGTGGCGTGGTGCTGCGCCGGGAGGGGGAGGGCTGGGCCCTGCCCCGGTTCCGCGACGGCGTCCCCACCGCCGGCGCACGCCACCTCTTTGCCATCGACGGCGTGGCTTGCTTTCTGGCCGCCCCGCCCCCGGCGCTGCCCCAAGGCTGCGAGCTGGTGGACTTCACCGCCCTTCGGGCTGTCCGTCCCTTGGAGGTGACCTTCGCCGCCGTCACCGGTGCCCATCTCTACCGCTGGTATCGTGACCGCCGCTTCTGCCCCCGGTGCGGCACCCCCATGGCCCCCGGCACCGCCGAACGCAGCATGGTCTGCCCCGACTGCGGCCTCACCGACTACCCCAAAATCTGCCCCGCGGTAATCGTGGCGGTGAAAAACGGCGATAAGCTGCTCCTGACCCGGTACGCCGACCGGCCCTACCGCGGCCCCGCCCTCATCGCAGGCTACGTGGAGATCGGCGAGACGCCGGAGGACACGGTCCGCCGGGAGGTGATGGAGGAGGTGGGCCTGCGGGTGAAAAACCTGCGCTACTATAAAAGCCAGCCCTGGGGCTTTACCGACACCCTGCTCATAGGCTTCTACTGCGACCTGGACGGCGACGACGCCATCCGCCTGGACGAGACGGAGCTGAGCCGGGGCGAATGGCTTTCCCGTGACGAAATCCCCTCCCGGGAAAACGAAATCAGCCTCACCGGCGAGATGATAGAGCGGTTCCGCCTGGGCCTGGAATGACGCACCAATAGATAAGTCCGGACGGTCAATCCCGCCCGGACTTCTGTTTTCGCTTTTGTATACCCGCTTTGATTTTCTCCTTCATCTCCCGCAGCACCCCCAGGGTCTGCCGGTCGTTAGGGAACAGCCACCGCAGCAGCGCCATGGCGATGGCCACCGTGGCCAGCTTCTCCGGCGACACCGGCAGCCACAGAAAGGCCAGGTACGCCCCGCCCACCGACACCATCCACGGGATGCCCCGCCAGGTGCCCAAGGCGAAGAGGACATAGCTCCACCCGTTGGTGATCATCCACGCCACCGCCAGACACAGCAGCAGCCGTGGATTGGCGATAAAACGGATGACTTTTTGTAAAAAAATTTTCCATTTTTGATTCAATTTAACGCCTCCGCGTTCATTGTGAACAGCTCTGCGATACGGTTTTTCAGCCTTCTGTGGGCCACATCGGACAGCGTGGGGTCGGTTTCCAGCAGCGCCCGGGCGGCGGACTGTGCCTCGTCCAAAAGCCGCATGTCGCAGCTCAAATCCGCCACCTTCAGCCCCGGCAGGCCGTGCTGCCGCTGGCCGAAGAAGTCGCCGGGCCCCCGCAGCTTCAAGTCCTCCTCGGCGATTTTGAAGCCGTCGTTGGTGTCGGTCAGGGCCTTCAACCGGGCCTTGCCCGTCTCCGTGGCGTCCTGAGACATGAGGATGCAGTAGGACTTGTGGCTCCCCCGGCCCACCCTGCCCCGGAGCTGGTGGAGCTGGGAAAGGCCGAACAGCTCTGCGTTTTCCACCACCATCAGCGTGGCGTTGGGCACGTCCACCCCCACCTCGATCACCGTGGTGGACACCAAAATGTCCGTCTCCCCGGCCACAAAGGCCGCCATCACCGCGTCCTTTTCCTTTGGCTTCATCTTGCCGTGAAGCACCGCGATACGCAGCTCCGGGAACACCTCCTTTTGCAGCTTTTCCGCGTACTCCGTGGCGGCTTTTCGCTCGTCGGGCAGGCTGTCGCCGTCCCCCACCAGGGGGCACACGATGAATACCTGCCGCCCCTCGCCCACCTGCTTGCGGATGAAAGCGCTCAGCCGCTGGCGGTACCGCTCGTCCACGGCGAAGGTGTCCACCTTCTGCCGTCCCGGGGGGAGCTGGTCGATAATGGACACGTCCAGATCGCCGTAGATGATCAGCCCCAGCGTCCGGGGGATGGGGGTGGCGGACAGCACCATCAGGTGGGGGTCCTCTCCCTTTTTGCCCAGGGCGGAGCGCTGGTTCACGCCGAAGCGGTGCTGCTCGTCGGTGATGACAAGGCCCAGACGGGCATACTGCACGTCCTCCGTCAGCAGGGCGTGGGTGCCGATGCAGAGGTCGATCTGCCCCAGGGCCAGCCCCTCCAGTACGGCGCGCCGCTCCTTTGCCTTGGTGGACCCGGTGAGCAGGGCCACGTGGAGGCCGAAGGCGGCAAAGAGGGGGGATAGATTGTCATAGTGCTGCCGGGCCAAAATCTCCGTGGGGGCCATCAGCGCCGACTGCCAGCCGTTTTGGGCGGCAAACCAGATACAGGCCGCCGCCACCATGGTCTTGCCGCTGCCCACGTCGCCCTGCACCAGCCGGTTCATGGGCCGGCCCCGGGTCATGTCACCAATGGCGTCGTCAATGGCCCGGCGCTGTGCCTCCGTGAGAGGGAAGGGCAGGGCGCTGTAAAAACCGTCCATATCCACCCCATGGCACGCCGGCCCCGCCACGTCCTGCCGCCGGTGGCGCAAAAGCTGCAGGCCGCAGGTCAGCAAAAAAAGCTCCTCAAACACCAGCCGCCGCCGGGCCACCTCCAGCGCCTCAAAGGAGGCGGGGAAGTGGATGTTCTCGTATGCGAAGTTTACATAACACAGCTTGTGCTGCTGCCGCACTTCGTCGGGCAGCACGTCCTCCAACAGCTCCCGGCATTCGTCCAGCCCCTGGCGGACAGCCTGGCTCAACATCAGCTGGCTGACGCCGTGGGTCAGGGGGTACACCGGCATAATCCGCCCGGTGAGCCGCTGGTTTTCCTGCCGCTCCATCAGCGGGTTCACCATCTGCCGCCGCCGCGCCGTGCCCTCGGCCCTGCCGTAGAAGATATAGGTCTCCCCGGTGTGGAGGGAGGACTTGCGGTATTCCTGGTTGAAAAACGTCACGTCCAGCACGCCGCTCTCGTCCACCGCCCGGAGGCGCACCATGGAGCGCCCGCCGGTGATGCGCCGGCCTACCGGCTCCGCGGCGATCATGGCCACGCAGCAGGCGTCCTCTCCCTCGGGGAGCTGGGCGATGGGGTAGAGCCGGGTCCTGTCCTCGTAGGAGCGGGGGAAGTAGCCGATCAGCTCCCGCAGCGTGGTGACGCCCACCCGGGCCAGAGCCTTGGCCCGCTGCTCGCCGATGCCCTTGATATACCGCACGTCGGTCTGCAAATCCGCCATTTTCCCCGCCTCCTTTTTGTTATACTGCCGCCATTATAGCAGAATTATCCCGCCGCCGCAACACGCCGAAAAAGTGAAAAAGGGAGGGGCGTGGCCCCTCCGCTTTTATGGCATCATCGCCGCACATAGTGGATAAACTGATACCGCACGCCGCCCTCCTCATGGACGGGGCTGGCGTAGCATTTTTTCCACGCCGGGTCGCTGTCCAGGTCGGGAAAAAAGGCGTCGGCCTCCGCCGAGGCGAAAATTTTGGTGACGTACACCTTTTGGCAATACGGCAGCAGCGCCCGGTAGGTCTGCGCACCGCCGATGCAGAAGTCCTCCGCCCCGGCGGTCTCCGCCGCCTGGGCCACGGTGTGTACCGCTTCCGCCCCGTTGGGGGCATAGTCCTGCCGGGCCGTCAGCACCACGTTCCGCCGCCCGGGCAGCCCCCGGCCCCCCGGCAGACTCTCCAGCGTCTTGCGGCCCATCACCACCGTGCGGCCCAGCGTCAGACGGCGAAACCGCTGCAAGTCGCCCTTGATGTGGAACAGCAGCTTGCCGTCCCGGCCGATGCCCCAGTGTTCCGTCACTGCCACAATGGCCTGCATACCGCGTCCCCCTTAAATGGCCACCGGGATCTTGTCCTCAAAGGGATGGGGGTCGTACCCCTCCAGGGAGAAGCTGTCCCGGGTAAAGGCGTAGAAGTCAGTTACCGACTTGTCCATCACGAATTTGGGCGCCGGACGGGGCTCCAATGCCAGCAGCTTTTCCACAATGGGCACGTGGCGGTCGTAGATGTGGGCGTCGGCGATGACGTGCACCAGCTCCCCCGGCACCAGGCCGGACGCCTGGGCCATCATGTGTACCAGCACGCTGTACTGCACCACGTTCCAGTTGTTGGCCGCCAGCATATCCTGGGAACGCTGGTTCAAAATGGCGTTGAGGGTGTTGCCGGACACGTTGAAGGTCATGGAGTAGGCGCAGGGGTACAGGGCCATCTCGTGGAGATCCTGGAAGTTGTAGATATTGGTGAGAATCCGGCGGGAGGCGGGGTTGTGCTTCAGGTCGTACAGCACCCGGTCCACCTGATCCATGTCCCCCTCGGGGTAGTGGTGCTTCACGGCAAGCTGGTAGCCGTAGGCCTTGCCGATGGAGCCGGTCTCGTCGGCCCAGCTGTCCCAGATGTGGCCCCGCAGGTCGTGGATGTTGTTGCTCTTTTGCTGCCAGATCCACAGCAGCTCGTCGATGCAGGTTTTGAAATAGGTGCGCCGGATGGTGAGGATGGGGAACTCCTCCTGCAAATTATACCGGTTGACGATGCCGAACCGCTTCACCGTGTGGGCGGGGGCGCCGTCGTCCCAATGGGGGCGCACGTTCTGGTCGGTGTCCCACACGCCGCGTGTGAGAATCTCCCGGCAGTTTTCCTGAAATACCCGGTCAGCGTAGCTCATGGGGGTTCCTCCTTTATCGCCCCGAGGGGGCGTCTTGTTGCCATTATTCTACCATCCCCGGCCCGCCCCCGCAAGGGGCAATCACGTGATTCCTGTCATTAGCAAAAAAAGACTTGTTTTTGCCTTCATAAGCAAGTATAATGAACCGGCTTGAGAAAAACCACAGGAGGTACATCCTATGACATACGACGTGCTGATCATCGGCGGCGGCCCCGGCGGCATCTACACCGCCTACGAGCTGCTGGAAAAGCGGCCCGAGCTGAAAATCGCCCTCTTTGAGACGGGCCATACCCTGTCCCGCCGCCGCTGCCCCATCGACGGCGTGAAGGTGAAGAGCTGCATCAAGTGCCCCACCTGCGCCATTATGAACGGCTTCGGCGGCGCCGGCGCCTTCTCCGACGGCAAGTATAACATCACCAACCAGTTCGGCGGCACCCTCCATGAGTACATCGGCAAGGGGTTGTCCCTGGAACTGATGGAATACGTGGACAAAATCAACATGGAAAACGGCGGCCAGGGCACCAAGCTGTACTCCACCGGCAACACCAAGGTGAAAAAGCTGTGCCTGGAGAACGACCTCCACCTGCTGGACGCCTCCGTCCGTCACCTGGGCACCGACATCAACTACGTGGTGCTGGAAAATCTCTACCGCAAGCTGGAAAAGGGCGTGGAACTGTATTTCGACACCCCGGTGGACACGGTGGAGAAGGTGGAGGGCGGCTACCGCGTCACCACCAAGGCCGGGGCCTTCGAGGGCCGGGCCTGCGTTATCTCCGTGGGCCGCAGCGGCAGCAAATGGATGGAGAGCGTGTGCCGCGACCTGCACATCGAGACCAAGTCCAACCGGGTGGACATCGGCGTCCGGGTGGAGCTGCCCTACCAGGTGTTCGCCCACCTCACCGACGAGCTGTATGAGAGCAAGATCGTGTACCGCACCAAAACGTACCAGGACCGGGTGCGCACGTTCTGCATGAATCCCCACGGCGTGGTGGTCAACGAGAACACCAACGGCATCATCACCGTCAACGGCCACAGCTATGAGGACCCCGCCCTCCACACCGACAACACCAACTTCGCCCTGCTGGTGGCCAAGCACTTCTCCGAGCCCTTCAAGGACTCCAACGGCTACGGCGAGAGCATCGCCCGGCTCAGCAACATGCTGGGCGGCGGCGTCATCGTCCAGCGGTTCGGCGACCTGATTCGCGGCCAGCGCAGCACGGAGAAGCGGCTTTCCGAGAGCTTCGTCACCCCCACCCTGGCGGCCACGGCGGGGGATTTGAGCCTGGTGATGCCCAAGCGGATTCTGGATGGCATCATCGAGATGATTTACGCCCTGGATAAAATCGCCCCCGGCACCGCCAACGACGACACCCTGCTCTACGGCGTGGAGGTGAAGTTTTATAACATGGAGGTGGCCCTGGACGAGCACCTCCAGACCTGCCACGAAAACCTGTTCGTCATCGGCGACGGCAGCGGCGTCACCCATTCGTTGAGCCACGCCAGCGCCAGCGGCGTGTACGTGGCCCGGCACCTGGCGGAAAAGCTGGGGTAAAGGGTTATATTATGCAAAAAAAGCGGGCGCAAGCCCGCTTTTTTGTGTGGGATAGCTGCCGCGTGCCGTGGAACGGACATAGGGGGATGCCGCCGGGATGGGGCGGACAGAGTCGTCCGCCCCTACGAAGAAAACAGCCTTCCCCCTCGGGGGGAAGGTGGCGCGGCCCAACGGGCCGTGACGGATGAGGGGGCGATGACCGGAAACTTTTCAGAAAAACTCGTGCTCTCGTTGCGGCAAACCGATTTCCAGACCCTTCGGGCCATGAAAATCGGGCCGCTGCCTTGCGGCGGGCACGCTTCATCCGCCACAGGCGGCGCTGTGCCCGCACGCCCCCTCATCCGCTTCACTTCGCTCAGCACCTTCCCCCCAAGGGGAAGGCAGGGCGGGAATGGCCGCCGTATGCCGCGAAACCCGCCTGTGGCGGTTATGGTCACCGTGTAGGCGGGACACATAGGTCCCGCCCTACGAAGAAAACAGGGGACAACGCCCCCTGTTTTTCCGTTCACTCCTCCAGCTCCACGGTGATGTTGTCGGTGCCGTGGCGCTCGAACTCGCCCATGTAGTCCTCCATCCGGGCCTGGATCTCCTCGTAATTCTCCGCCGTGATGGGGGGATCGTCCAGATCCCGCAGGGCCATTTCCTGGGCCAGAATTTCAAAAAATGTCTCGTCCTCGTAGGCCATGATGGCCTCGTGGATGCCGCCCTCGGCGAAGGCCCGGGAGGGGATGATTTCCCCCTGATACACCTCCGTCAGCCGGGCCATGCCGTGTTCCAGACAGTGGGAGAACACCAGGCTCTCCACCTCGTCGTACTCGGTGATCCTGTCGTCGCCCCGGGTGGAGTTCATCACCCAGTTGCCGATATACACCAGGTCCAGCAGCCGCCGGAACTGCTTTTGCGTCAGCTTGATTTCCATACGCCACCTCCTGTGGGGTAAACTGTACTTCGGCCATCATTATAGCACCATGTTCATTTGATTTCCACTGAAAAAACAGGGCGTTCCCCCAATTTTTCCCTTGTGAATGGCGTCCATTCAGTGTATAATCAATCAGTTAATGAAAAAATGAGGAGTCATTGCATGGATAATCGTCCCATCGGGGTGTTCGACTCCGGCCTGGGCGGGCTCACCGCCGTGTCGGAGATTCGGCGCATCCTGCCCTCTGAGAACATTATATACTTCGGCGACACGTCCCGTGTGCCCTACGGCGGACGCAGCCGGGAGACGCTGCTGAAATACGCCCGGCAGGACGTGCGCTTCCTCCGCTCGTTCGATATCAAGGCCATTGTGGTGGCCTGCGGCACCGTGTCCACCAACGCCCTCACAGAGCTGCGGCAGGAAAACGACCTGCCCATCCTGGGGGTGGTGGACCCCGCCTGCGCCCGGGCCGTGAAGGTGTCAAAGGGCGGGCGCATCGGCCTTATCGCCACCGCCGCCTCCGTCCGCTCCGGGGCCTATGAGCGGCAGATTCTGGCCCTGAAGCCGGACGCCGCCGTCCTCTCCAAGCCCTGCCCGCTGTTCGTGCCCCTGGTGGAGAACGGGCGGTATCACCGGGGCGACGTGGTGGTGGAGACGGTGGCCCGGGAGTATTTGGCGCCGCTAAAGGACGCCGGGGTGGACACGCTGATTCTGGGCTGCACCCATTACCCGCTGCTGACGGACGTGATTGCGGACGTGATGGGCAGCGGCGTGGCCCTCATCAACACCGGCGGCGAGGCCGCCTGGGAGCTGAAACGCACACTGACCGCCTCGGGCGCCCTGGCGCAGGAGCGGCAGGGAGGCGAGGCGTTTTACGCCAGCGACATCAGCGGCGATTTCTCCGCCATCGCCCGGGAGTTCCTCCACGAGGACATCCCCCACGTCCACAGCGTGGAGATTGAGCGGTATTGATATGGAGCATTTTACCTTTACCCTTACAAGCGTCACCTCCGCCGGGGGGAGCAGCGATACCCTGCGCTTCACCGGCAGCGGGCGAATGAAAAAGACGGCGGACGGCTGGCTGCTGCGGTACACGGGCAGCGACAGGGCCGGGAACGGCGTCACGTCGTCCCTGAAACTGTGGGATGATGGCCGCCGGGCCGTCATCATCAACGACGCCTATCTTTTGAAACTGGACGCCGAGGCCGACACGGACGTTGCCCTGCCCGCCCCCGGCGGCACCCTTGCCCTCACCGCCGTCACCCGCCGGCTTTTCTGGCGGATGGGGGAGCGCGATGGGGAGATTACACTGGACTATACACTGTGCCAGGGCGGCAGCCCCGCTGCGGACATGCACCTGACCATGGATTTGGAAGAGGAGAGATACGATATGAACATGATGCAAAGCGCCAAGGAGCAGATTCTGCACCTGACGGAGAACGCCTATCGCGCCGCGGTGGCGGAGGGCCTGCTGCCCGATGGCGTGGCCGTGGTGCCCGCGGTGGAGGTGCCCAAGGACGTGCGCAACGGCGACTTTACCACCACCTACTGCCTGGCCGCCGCCAAGGCCATGAAGAAGAACCCCCGGGAGGTGGCCGCCATCCTCACCGACAAGATGGATTTGGCGGGCAGCTATTTCACCGAGGTGTCCATCGCCGGCCCTGGCTTTCTGAATTTCCGCCTGGGCAGCCGCTGGTACGGCGACACCGTGGCCGCCATTGAGGCGGAGGGCATGGACTATGGTACCAATGACAGCCTGAAAGGGCAGAAGATCATGGTGGAGTTCGTGTCCGCCAACCCCACCGGCCCCATGCACATGGGCAACGCCCGGGGCGGCGTGCTGGGCGACACCCTGGCCTCCGTGCTGGCCAAGAACGGCGCCCACGTGTGGCGGGAGTTCTACGTCAACGACGCCGGCAACCAGATCGAGAAGTTTGCCAAGAGCCTGGAGGCCCGGTATCTCCAGATCATTCTGGGCGAGGACGCCGTGGCCTTCCCCGAGGACGGCTACCAGGGCGAGGACATCCGCGACCTGGCCCGGGCCTTTTACGATATCCACGGCGACGCCTACGTGAGCGTGGACGAGGCCAAGCGCCACGCCGACCTGGCCCGCTTCGGCCTGGACCGCAACATCCCCAAGATGAAAACCGACCTGGAGCGCTACGGCATCCGGTACGACCAGTGGTTCTTCGAGTCCACCCTCCACGACAGCGGCTATGTGGCCGACTCCGTCCGGGCCCTCACCGACCGGGGTTATACCTACGAGAAGGACGGCGCATTGTGGCTGGCCACCTCCCGGATTCTCTCCGACGCCCTGCGGGCCCAGGGCAAGAGCGAAGAGGACATCGCCCGCCTGGAGCTGAAGGACGACGTGCTGCGCCGGGCCAACGGCTTCTACACCTATTTTGCCGCCGACATCGCCTATCACCGCAACAAATTTGCCGTTCGCGGCTTCGACAAGGTCATCAACGTCTGGGGCGCCGACCACCACGGCCACGTGGCCCGCCTCAAGGGCGCCATGGACGCCCTGGGCCTGGACGGCGAGCACCGGCTGGACATCGTGCTGATGCAGCTGGTGAAGCTGGTGGAGAACGGCGAGGTGGTGCGCATGTCCAAGCGCACCGGCAAGGCCGTCAGCCTTACGGATTTGCTGGACATGGTGCCGGTGGACGCCTGCCGCTATTTCTTCAACGCCAAGCCGGAGACCCAGATGGAGTTCGATTTAGGGCTCGCCGTCCGCCAGGACAGCGAAAACCCGGTGTACTACGTCCAGTATGCCCACGCCCGCATCTGCACGTTGCTGAAAAATCTGGCCGCCGAGGGCTGCGCCGTCCCCGCCGCGGCGGAGGTGGACTTCTCCCTGCTCAATGCCCCGGAGGAGCTGGCCCTCATCAAGGAGCTGGGCCGGTATGGCGACGTGGTGGCCCTGGCGGCCCGGAATTACGACCCCAGCTTCATCAACCGCTATCTCACGGAGCTGGCCGCCGCCTTCCACAAGTTCTACAACGCCTGCCGCATCAAGGGCGAGGCGGCAAATATTCTGTCCGCCCGGCTGAAGCTGGCGGACACCACCCGCTCCGTGCTGCGGAACGCCATGACCCTCATCGGCTGCGCCGCCCCGGAGAAGATGTAAAATATCTGGCGAAAAACGAAAAAAGGGCCGCCAGTCGGCGGCTCTTTTCCATACGACGGAGGAAAGGAGGGACGCGCCATGGCGCAGGATTGCCTTTGGCCCGGCGGGCCGGTGTACTACTACGGCGAGGGCGTGTTCCGCCCCTCCACCGACTCCTTCCTGCTGGGCGGCTTTGCCCCTGTCCGCCGCTTTGACCGGGTGTGCGACCTGGGGGCGGGCATGGGCCTTTTGGGTCTGCTGCTGTGGGCCCGGGAGCCCTCCGTATCGGTGACGGCGGTGGAGCTGTTGCCCATGGGGTGCGAACTTTGCCGCCGCATGGCAGACCAAAACGGCATGGACATGACGGTGGTGGAAACGGATTTTCGTGACCGGGCCGCTCTGCCCATGGGCAAGCACGACCTGGTGGTGTGCAACCCGCCCTACTTTTCCCTGCCCTCCGGTGCCACCGCGGAGGCCCGGCCGGGGGAGGCCCGGTCCGAGGTGACGGCCACGCTGGCCGACGTGCTCTCCGCCGCCGCCTGGCTGCTGCCCACCGGCGGGCGCCTTGCCATGGTGTACCGCCCGGAACGGCTGACGGACCTGCTCTGCGCCGCCCGCTGCCACGGCCTGGAGCCCAAGCGGCTGCGGCTGGTGCAGCATGACGCCCGCTCCGCCCCCTCCATGGTGCTGCTGGAATGCCGCCGCGGGGGCCGTCCCGGCCTTACGGTGGAACCGCCGCTGCTGCTGCGCCATAGCGACGGGCAGGAGACGAAGGATGTACAATCCGCCTATTTTCGACACAGGGAGGAACCGTAAATGGCCGGAACGCTCTATCTGGTGGCCACGCCCATCGGCAACCTGGGGGACTTCTCCCCCCGGGCCGTGGAGACGCTGCGCCAAGCCGACTTTATCGCCGCCGAGGATACCCGGGTCAGCGTGAAGCTCTTAAATCATTTTGACATCAAAAAGCCCCTGGTGTCCTACCATGAGCACAATAAAGCCGCCGCCGGCCCCGCTGTGCTGGAGCGGATTTTGGCGGGGGAGACCTGCGCATTGGTGACGGACGCCGGTATGCCCGCCATCTCCGACCCCGGCGAGGACCTGGTGCGCCTGTGCGCCGAAAACGGCGTCACCGTCCAGGCCATCCCCGGCTGCTGCGCCGCCGTCAGCGCCCTGGCGGTGTCCGGCCTGCCCACGGGCCGCTTCACCTTTGAGGGCTTCCTGTCGGCCCGCGCCCAGGAGCGGCGGGCGCAGCTCAAGGCCCTCAGCGGTGAGACGCGCACCATGGTGTTCCACGAGGCGCCCCACAAGCTGCGGCCCACCCTGGCGGACATGGCGGCCATCCTCGGCCCCGATCGGCCCATCGCGCTGTGCCGGGAGCTGACCAAGCTCCATGAGGACACCATGCGCACCACCCTGGGCGATGCCGTGGCCTACTACGAGGCAAACGAGCCCCGGGGGGAATACGTGCTGGTGGTGGCGGGCCGCACGGCAAACGACGCCCCCGCCCTGACGCTGGCAGAGGGCGTGGAGCGGGTGCTGGCCCTCCGGGCAGAGGGCATGAAGATGAAGGAGGCCGTCCGGGTCACGGCGGACGACACGGGCCTGAACCGGAACGAGCTCTATCAGGCCGCACTAAACGCCCAATAGATTAGCGATATTTCGCTAATCCTCTTCTGCCGCCCTTTTTCCTTCCGCCCCCCTTTTACGGCATAAAAATCCCCGCCCGGAGCCGGGCGGGGATTTTTGTACGCAGTTACTGATTTTTCAGCTCTTTCAGGCACTTGGGGCAGATATTCTTGCCCTTGAAGTTGATGATGTCTTTGCTGCTGTCGCAAAAAATGCAGGTGGGACGGTACTTTTTCAGCACAATGGCCGAGCCGTCCACATAGATCTCCAGGGGGTCCTTCTCCGCGATGTCCAGGGTGCGGCGCAGCTCAATGGGCAGCACGATGCGGCCCAGCTCGTCCACCTTACGTACGATGCCAATTGATTTCACTTTCTATCTCCTCTATCTCTCAAAACAGCCTTGCTAAACGAAAAATCGTCAGCTTATCTTGTTCCTTGCATATTGTGACACAATTTGTGTGGTTTGTCAACCATAAAACGGCAAAAATGATAATAATTTCACAAATAATCGCTATTTTTTCGGCATATTGTAGAGGGAGAGAGGGGGAGGGGCCATGGCGATGGACGCGGTGTGGACCATTTTGACGGTGACGGCGGTGATATGGGGCGCTGCCGCCGGGCGGATGGGGGCGGTGAGCGCAGCGGCGCTGGAGGGGGCGGCGGCGGGGGTGCAGCTGTGCCTGTCCCTGGCGGGGGCGGTGTGCCTGTGGTCGGGGGTGATGGAGCTGCTGCGGCGGTGCGGCCTGGCGGAAAAGCTGGCGGGGCTGCTGCGGCCCGTGCTGGGGCGGCTGCTGCCCCGGGCGGCGGCCAACCCGGACACCCTGGCGGCCCTCAGCGGCAATATGTCCGCCAACCTGCTGGGGCTGGGCAACGCCGCCACGCCTCTGGGCATGGAGGCGGCCTGCGCCATGGCGGCGGGCTGCGGCGGCAGGGCGTCGGATGAGCTGGTGCGCCTGGTGGTGCTGAACACCGCCTCCATCCAGCTGCTGCCCACCACGGCGGCCTCCCTGCGGGCGGCCCTGGGCAGCACCGCCCCGCTGGACATCCTGCCCTGCGTGTGGGTCAGCTCCGCCCTGTCGGTGACGGCGGGCCTGCTTGCGGCGCGGCTGCTGGAGGGGGTGTGGCGGTGAGCGACTACGTGGTGCCGGTGGTGCTGGCGGGGGCGGCGCTGTACGCTCTGGCCCGGCGCTCCGACGTGTACGCCGCCCTTACCGACGGCGCGGCGGAGGGGCTGAAAACGGTGTGGCGCATCTTCCCCTCCCTGGTGGCGCTGCTGACGGCGGTGTATATGTTCCGCGCCAGCGGGGCCCTGGACAGCCTGACGGCGTGGTGCGCCCCGGCGCTGGGGTGGCTGGGGGTGCCGCCGGAGACGGCTGGCATCATGTTGGTGCGGCCCGTCAGCGGCAGCGCCGCTCTGGCGGTGGCGGGGGAGGTGATGGCCGCCCACGGCCCCGACAGCGCCATCGGCCGCACGGCGGCGGTAATGCTGGGGTGCAGCGAGACCACCTTCTACACCGTGGCGGTGTATTTCGGCGCCGCGAAAATCCGCCGCACCCGCCACACCATCCCCGCCGCCCTCATCGCCGACCTGACCGGCTTTTTAGCGGCGGCGTGGACGGTGCGGCTGTTCTTCCCCTGAACATAAAAATTCCGCCGGACAAACGTCCGGCGGAATTCTTTTTCTCACATGTACCGGTGATTATTCAGCGGGGCTGATAGCACCATTGGGACATGTATCGGCGCAAGTACCGCAGTCCAGGCAGGAATTGGCGTCGATCACATAACGATCATCACCCTGGGAAATCGCACCCACGGGACATACGTCCGCGCAAGCGCCGCAGCTGACGCAAGCAGAACCGATCTGATAAGCCATAACAGCACCTCCTATTAAGATTGGTACAGCCATTGTACCATGAAAATGAAAAAAAGCAATACCCATGTTTCGGCAAAATCCTTTCCCGGCGTGCAAATTGACAGCCCTTGGCCCCCTATGGTACAATCAGAAAAATACAATAAGGAGGCATCGTCATGGCGTATACCTATGGGTTTTATGAAGAAAGCGCCGCCTAC
>CAMKGX010000018.1 GCA_946412355.1 uncultured Clostridia bacterium | reverse complement strand
CGGGTGATGGCGCCCACGCAGCGCACGCCCAGGCCGGGGCCGGGGAAGGGCTGGCGGTACACCATGCTCTCGGGCAGACCCAGAGCCAGGCCCACCTGGCGCACCTCGTCCTTGTAGAGGTACTTCACCGGCTCCACCAGCTCAAACTGCAAATCCTCCGGCAGGCCGCCCACGTTGTGGTGGCTCTTCAGACCCACGGATTCCAGAATGTCGGGGTAGATGGTACCCTGGGCCAGGAAAGCGATGCCGTCCAGCTTTTTGGCCTCCTCGGCAAACACGTCGATGAACTCCTTGCCGATGATCTTCCGCTTGCGCTCGGGGTCGGCCACCCCGGCCAGCTTATCCAGGAAGCGGTCCACCGCGTCCACGTAGATCAGCTCGGCGCCCATCTCGTTGCGGAATACCTGCACCACCTGCTCCGGCTCGCCCTTGCGCAGCAGGCCGTGGTTCACGTGAACGCAGACCAGCTGCTTGCCGATGGCGCGGATCAGCAGAGCCGCCACCACGCTGGAGTCCACGCCGCCGCTGAGGGCCAGCAGCACCCGCTTGTCGCCCACCTGGGCGCGGATGGCGCTGATCTGCTCGGCGATAAACGCCTCGGCCAGCGCGGGGGTGTTGATGCGTGCCATAGATTCGGGTCTCTTATCCATTTCAGTCATCCTCCCTGAAAGTAATTCCGTTCTCGTCGGCCTTTTCGATGACGGCCAGGGCGTGATAGGGCACGTTCTCCATGGCCCGGAACTTGTCGCCGCCGCCCTGGAAGCCCTTCTCCACCGCCACGCCGATGCCCACCAGCTCGGCCCCGGCGGCGTTGACGATGTCCACCAGGCCCTGCATGGCGTAGCCGTTGGCCATAAAGTCGTCGATGATCAGCACCTTGTCCTCCGGGCCCAGCCACTCCTGGCTCACCAGCAGCGTCACCTTTTTCTTATAGGTATAGGAGAACACTTCGCTCTGGTACAGACCGCTCTCAATGTTGTCGCTCTTGGCCTTCTTGGCGAACAGCATGGGCACGCCATAGTGCTGGGCGCACACGGTGGCCAGGGCGATGCCGCTGGCCTCGGCGGTCAGCACCCGGGTGATGCGCTTGGTGTCGAAATACTTGGCGAATTCCTCGGCAATGTCGTCCATCAGCCGGGTGTCCACCAGGTGGTTGAGGAACCCGTCCACCTTGACGATGTTGCCGGGCAGCACCTTGCCCTCCCGGGCGATGCGCTCTTTCAGCTTCTGCATAGTGAAATGTCTCCTTTTATTTTGTTGTAATTTTTAAGCTATATCATGCACTATCAGCTGTGGAAATGCAACAGAAAAAACGGATAAGTTTGCTAAATTTCGATGGATTTTCTTGTCGTTTTTTCCAAAAGGATAAGCCGTGCTGAACGCTGCCATGAGAGCAGCAAAAACAGAGGAGGCAATACCCCCTCTGTCGGATTATTCCTCGCCGCCCCGCACGAAGTCGGCAAATTTCCGGGCCGCCGCCGTCTGGGGCACGCCCTTGAGCACGCACATATCCACGCTTCGGGCGGGAATGACAAAATCGGTCTTCAGCCGGCGCAGCTTGCCCTCCGCCAGCTCCCGCGTCACAAACTCCTCCGTCACCCCGGCCACGCCGAAACCGATGGCCGCCAGGTCCACCAGCAGACTGCGGGCGCCCAGCTCGATTTCCGGGCGCAGATGGCAGCCGTTCTGCAGGAAATACTTTTCCAGATACACCCGGGAGGAGGCCTTCCGCTCCAGCAGGATCAGGGGGAAATCGGCAATCTCAGCCAGGGAATACACGTGGTCAAAATCGCAGGGATAGTCTGCCGCCGCCACAAAGATGGAGTGGGTGGCGAAGCAGGGCGTGGCCTCCAGGGCCTCGTCGTTGGGCGTGCTGGCAAAGGCAATGTCCACCTTGCCGGACTGCAGCAGGGACAGCACCTTGCCGCTGCGGCCGGAGATGATCTGAATGTGAATATTGGGGTAGCGGCGGTGGAAGTTGTCCAGGTAGGGCAGCAAAAACTGGCTGGTGACGGTGTCACTGGCACCGATGGTCAGCTGACCCAGCTGCAGCTCATGGGTCTGGCTGAGCTTGGCCTCGCCGGTCTCCAGCAGCCCCATGGCGCTGCGGACGTACTCATACAGCATCTTGCCCTCGGCGGTCAGCACCACGCCCCGGCTGTTGCGGGAGAAAAGTCGGGCCTGCAGCTCCGTCTCCAGCTGCTTGATGCTCTGGCTGACGGCGGACTGGCTGATATACAGCGCCTGGGCGGCGGCGGTGATGTTGCCCGCGTCGGCCACCTCTTTGAACACCTTGTAAAGCTCCAGTTTCACAGACATAAACGCCTTTACCTCATAATCTGAATTTATGGATACGATAGCAGCGATTTGGAATGATTATATCAAAAGATGGCGGAATTGCAACTGTCAATTTGACGATTTTCCCCTGATATGGTATGATTGGGATTAGTAAAAAGCGAGGTGTTGTGTATGGACAGCATGAAGAATATGTGGCGTCGGCAGGATTGGGTGAACCGCATCCTTCTTGTCAGCGGCCTGGCCTCTGCCGCCACCTTTTTGGTGAAAGGGCAGGGGGGCTACGGCATCGTGGTGGTGCTGCTGATGGGCATGCTGTGTATCGCCCGCACCAACGGCCGGGTCAACCGTCTGATGCGGCTCTATGGGTCGCTGTACTATCATGCCCCCGACGGGGAGATTGTCCCCATGAGCTTCGATCAGGTCCGGCGGGCCTACGGTGATGGCAAGGGCGGCACCTATATGGGACGGCCTGTGACGCTGCGTTTCCCCTATTGGAGCCGCAACACGGAGGGCCAGCTGGAGACGGGCTTTGGCCTGTGCATTGACTTGGCGGGCTATACCGACGAGGAGGGCCTGCTGCCCACGCTGCAAAAGGGGCAGTATATCTCCGTCACCGGGGAGTTGGTACCCCAGGGGAGGCAGTATTTTTACCTGGGTAAGGTGACGGAGCTCCGCAGAATCAGCGAAAAAGAGCTGTATTTGAAGTGATTTTTCCCTGTCAAACGGAACAAAACATGAGCCCCGCAGCATCAAAATGTGATGCTGCGGGGCCATTTTTTGTTCCGTTTTTTCCTTTTGTTCACCGCCGCAGGGGGGCCCACTGGGTGATGACCCCTGTTTTTCTCGTCTCGTTCATGTCGATGACCCGCTGGTTTCGGCTGCCCCGAAACTGGAGGCTGATATCCTTCAGCTCCTCCACGAACCGGCCGTCCACCAGCACGTCGACATAGCCCAGCATCTCGTCCGTCACCTCGCACCGGGGATGGCTGCCCTCACGCAGCAGCTCACCGTCCAGGGTGAAGCCGGAGAAGACCCAGACGTCCTTTTCCGGGTAGTTTTCCTTTACCTGCCGCAACAGCTTTACCAGTTCCCGCTGGTTTTCCGGCTCAAAGGGCTCACCCCCCAGCACCGTCAGCCCCCGGACGTAGGGCTTTTCCAGCTCGGCAAAAATCTCCCTCTCCGTGTCCGCCGTGTAGGGCTGGCCGTAGGTGAAATCCCAGGTCTGGGGCTGGAAGCAGCCGGGGCAGTGGTTGGTGCAGCCGGACACGAACAGCGTCACCCGCACGCCGGTGCCGTTGGCGATGTCGCATTTTTTCAGTTCGCCGTAGTACATAGCGCTCTCCTCACGCAAATGCAGGGCGGGCATGGCCCGCCCTGCATTGTAAAGTTATTTTGCCTTACAGGTGCAGCACCCGGTCTTTGATCTCCTGGGTGCGGCCCTGGTTCCAGAACTGGGTGCCGATGTAGCCGCAGGTACGGCGGGCCACGTTCATCTTGTCCTGGTCGGTGTTGCCGCACTGGGGGCATTTCCAGATCAGCTTGCCGTCCACGTCCTCGATGTCGATCTCGCCGTCCCAGCCGCACACCTGGCAGTAGTCGCTCTTGGTGTTCAGCTCGGCGTAGATGATATGGTCGTAGATGAACTGCATCACGCTGAGCACGGCGTCGATGTTGTTCTGCATATCCGGCACTTCCACGTAGCTGATGGCGCCGCCGGGGGACAGGTGCTGGAACTGGGCCTCAAACTCCAGCTTCTTGAAGGCGTCAATCTTCTCCGTCACGTGGACGTGATAGCTGTTGGTGATATAGCCCTTGTCGGTGATGCCCTCAATGACGCCGAACCGCTTTTGCAGGCACTTGGCGAACTTGTAGGTGGTGGACTCCAGAGGCGTGCCGTACAGGGAGAAGTCGATGTTGTGCTTGGCCTTCCAGCCCTTGCAGGCGTCGTTGAGCCGGTGCATGATCTCCAGGGCGAAGGGGGTGGCGCTAGGGTCGGTGTGGGACTTGCCGGTCATGTACTTGACGCACTCATAGAGGCCGGCGTAGCCCAGGGAGATGGTGGAGTAGCCGCCGTAGAGCAGCTTGTCGATGGGCTCGCCCTTCTTCAGACGGGCCAGGGCGCCGTACTGCCACAGGATGGGGGCGGCGTCGGACAGGGTGCCCTTCAGCCGCTCGTGGCGGCACATCAGCGCCCGGTGGCACAGCTCCATGCGCTCGTCGAAAATCTTCCAGAACTTTTCAATGTTGCCGCCGGAGGACAGGGCGATGTCGGGCAGGTTCACGGTGACCACGCCCTGGTTGAAGCGGCCGTAGTACTTGGGCTGGCCGTTCTCGTCCACGTAGGGGGTGAGGAAGCTGCGGCAGCCCATGCAGGTGTAGCAGTGGCCCTGGCCGTTCTTGTCCACCTTCAGCTCCAGCATCTTCTTCTCGCTGATGTAGTCGGGCACCATGCGCTTGGCAGTACACTTGGCGGCCAGCTTGGTGAGATACCAGTAGCGGCTGCCCTCGGTGATGTTGTCCTCCTCCAGCACGTAAATCAGCTTGGGGAAGGCGGGGGTGATCCACACGCCCTTTTCGTTCTTCACGCCCTCGATGCGCTGCAGCAGCATCTCCTCGATGATCATGGCCAGGTCGTTGCGCTCCTGCTCATTGCGGGCCTCGCCCAGGTACATGAACACGGTGATGAAGGGGGCCTGCCCGTTGGTGGTCAGCAGCGTCACCACCTGGTACTGAATGGTCTGCACGCCGCGGCGGATCTCCTCCCGCAGCCGCTTTTCGGCCACGGCGTTGATCTGGTCGGTGCTGACGGACACGCCGATGGCGTCAAGCTCCTCCCGCACGGTGGCGCGCAGCTTCTGACGGCTCACGTCCACAAAGGGGGCCAGGTGGGTCAGGCTGATGGACTGGCCGCCGTACTGGTTGCTGGCCACCTGGGCCACGATCTGGGTGGCGATGTTGCAGGCGGTGGCAAAGGAATGGGGCTTTTCAATGAGCGTACCGGTGATGACGGTGCCGTTTTGCAGCATATCCTCCAGGTTCACCAGGTCGCAGTTGTGCATGTGCTGGGCGAAATAGTCGGCGTCGTGGAAGTGAATGAGACCCTCACGATGGGCCTCCACAATGTCCGCCGGCAGCAGGATGCGCTCGGTGATGTCGCGGCTGACCTCGCCGGCCATGTAGTCACGCTGGGTGGAGTTCACCACCGGGTTCTTGTTGGAGTTCTCCTGCTTGGCCTCCTCGTTGTTGCACTCGATGAGGGAGAGGATCTTATCGTCGGTGGTGTTGGACTTACGCACCAGGGAGCGGGTGTAGCGGTAGGTGATATAGTGCTTGGCCACCTCGAAGGCGCCGTGGGCCATGATGTGATGCTCCACCATGTCCTGGATCTCCTCCACGGTGGCAGCCCGGTTCATCTTTTCGCACTGCAGCGCCACGTTCTCGGCGATGCGCTGAATCTGCACGGGGGTCAGCCGGTCGGCCTCCTCCACGGTGTCGTTGGCCCGGGTGATGGCCATGATGATTTTGGTGATATCAAAGGTGACTTCCGCGCCGTTGCGCTTGATAATCTTCATAGGTGGCTCCTCCTGTTTTTTCTCTCTATGTCCTGCGCCGCGGCGGCGCGCCTTTACCGTACTCTATCATACTACCCCATATATTGGGCCCGCGCAAGGGCAAAATCCCAAAATATAGGAAAGAATGACGGAGAAAAAAGACGGATAAAATTGTGAAACTTGCCCAAATCGCCACAAGATGTTGTGGAGAATCGGGGCGGCAGCCCCACAATATACGCCTTATCTGCCTTTACTATACCGCCATGGTGGGGGTGTCACAGTTGCAAATGCAACAAAGGAGACAGAAATGCTGGAAGAAAGCAACAGTTGCGAAAGGGGAGGGGGATGTGGTAGAATAAGCTGAACAATGGGAAAGGAGGCTCTGCCGTGAAGCGCAACCGGGACGTGGTGTCGTTCATCCATGGCATACTGAATCTGATCTGGCCCATCTTCGCCTACGACCTGGCCCAGCTGGCGTCGCTGACCATCTGGGGCTATGGCTGGACCTCGTTTCTGCCCATGACCGTCATGCTGGTGCTGCCCATCGTGTCGGACGTGATTGCCATTGCCATCGCCGCCGTGCGGTATTACCGCCGCCAGAGCCTGATGGCCATGCTGGGCATTATTTTCGACATGGCGGCCCTGGCCATTTACTGGTTTTTGCGGGTGCAGATGCAGTTCAGCCTGGGCTGGCTGTCCGCCTGAGACAGGAGAGAGATATGAAGCAGGAATTTATCACCGTGGGCACCGTGGTGAACGCCCACGGCATCCGGGGCGAGGTGAAGGTGAACCCGGCGGGGTTTGACCCGGCGTTTATCGCCGCCTTTTCCACACTGTATTTTAATGGTGAGGCCGTAAAGGTGCGCTCCGCCAGAGTTCACAAATCCACGGTGCTGCTGACGCTGCCGGGGGTGGAGGACATGGACGCCGCCCTGGCCCTGAAGGGCAAAACGGTGGCCATTCGCCGCGACGACGCCCAGCTTCCCCAGGGGGAGTACTTCGACGACGAGCTGCTGGGCTGCGACGTGGTGGACGACGCCACCGGGGAGAGCCTGGGCAAGGTGATGCGGGTGCTCCACTATCCCGCCCACAAGGTCTACGAAGTCCGGGGACAGCGGGAGTATCTCATCCCGGCGGTGAAGGGCGTGTTCATCGCGTCGGTGGACGTGGAGGGCTGCGTCATCCGCATTCACAACATGAAAGGACTGGCAACGGATGAGAATTGACATCATGACGCTGTTCCCCGACGCCATCCGGGCCATGATGGACCAGTCCATCATCGGCAGGGCCCAGAAGGCGGGCCACGTGACCATCGTCACCCACCAAATCCGGGAGTACACCACCAACAAGCAGATGCAGGTGGACGACTACCCCTACGGCGGCGGCCGGGGCGCGGTGATGCAGTGCGACCCCCTGTACCGCTGCTGGCAGCACATCTGCGACCAGGCGGGGGAGAGGGTGCATACCATTTATATGTCCCCCTGCGGACGGGTTTTTTCCCAGACCGTGGCCCGGGAGCTGGTGGCCCAATATGACCACATTATCCTGGTGTGCGGCCACTATGAGGGCATCGACCAGCGGTTTTTGGACGAGTGCGTGGACGAGGAGCTGTCCATCGGCGACTTTGTGGTCACCGGCGGCGAAATCCCCGCCATGGCAGTGGCGGACTGCCTGTGCCGCATGGTGCCGGGGGTGCTGCCGGAGGAGAGCTGCTACACCGAGGAGAGCCATTGGAACGGCCTGCTGGAATACCCACAGTATTCCCGGCCGGAGGAGTGGCACGGCCGGAAGGTGCCGGAGGTGCTTTTAAGCGGCAACCACGGCGCCGTGGACGACTGGCGCACCAAGGAGAGCTACAAGCGCACCATCCTGCGTCGGCCCGATATGTGGGAGAAGTTCGACAAGAGCGTGATCCACAGCCGCCACGAGAAAAAGGTCTTTCAGCAGGCCATGGACGAATTGGCGGCCATGGCGGCGGAGAGCGCAGAGGGCAAAACAGAATAAAAAATCGCTTCCCGGATGCCGCGTGTCCCAAAGGACACGCGGCAGCGCGTTGCCCTGCGGGCAAGCGATATGCGCCTCTGGCCCGCGATATGTACCTTCAGTACGCGATATGTTCGCTGCGCGAACATGGGCAAATATCCTATCGCATCGAGCGAAGCGAGAAATATCGCAGCGGCTGAAAGTCGCCATATCGCATTTTGCCGTCAGGCAAAATATATCGCCCGTGAAAATGCTCTGCTTGCACCGATACGAGACAAAAACCGACTGAAATAAGGATTCATCTTCCTTACTTCAGCCGGTTTTATAAACTATCTTTCAAAAAACGTCGCTAAGGGAAAAACTCTTTTTCCGGGGATTGGTGTTACTTGGTGCCGAAGATACGGTCGCCGGCGTCGCCCAGGCCGGGAACGATATAGCCGTTCTCGTTCAGGTGGTCGTCCAGAGCGGCGCAGTAGATCTCCACGTCGGGGTGCTTCTTGTAGATATACTCCACGCCCTCAGGGGCCGCCACCAGAATCATCAGCTTGATGTTCTTGCAGCCCAGCTCCTTCATCTTGGTGATGGCCATATCGGCGCTGCCGCCGGTGGCCAGCATGGGGTCCACCACCAGCACGTCCCGGTCGGCGATGTCCTTGGGGTACTTCAGGAAGTAGAAGTGGGGCTCCAAGGTCTCCTCGTCGCGGTACATACCGATGTGGGCCACGCGGGCGGAGGGAATCAGGCTGAGGATGCCGTCCTCAAAGCCCAGGCCGGCACGGAGGATGGGGACGATGGCCATTTTCTTGCCCGCCAGGGTGGGCATCTCGCACTGGCACAGGGGCGTCTCGATGCGCTTGGTGGTGAGAGGCAGGTCGCGGGTGGCCTCGTAGGTCAGCAGCACGGCGATCTCGCTAACCAGGGTGCGGAAGTCCTTGACGCTGGTGTTCTTGTCCCGCATCTCGGTGAGCTTGTGCTGCACCAGGGGATGGTTGACGATGTGCAAGGTGGGGAATCTCTCGTTCATGGCAGTATCCTCCGTATATAAATTGTTCAAAATGATTGCAAAAATGGGGGAAAACAGTGATTATTCCACCGTGATGGGCAGGCCCTTGGCCAGCCGCTCCCGCTCGGCCTGGGACAGCCGCAGGTACACGGGGGCCAGTTCCTGGGCGGACACGGTGCGGCCCTGGCGCACCATCTCCTCCGCTGCCAGCGCCACTCCGGCGGCGGACTGCATGATGCGGTCCGGCGGGGCCAGGCGGCAGGCGATGCCCTGCTCTGATAGAGTATTATAGCATAGAGTGGCGCCATCGCCAACTATGATTTTCGGTTTTTCGTCATTTTTTAGCTCCTCCGCCAGCTGGGACAGGGCGATGGCCCGGTCGGGGGTGCGGCGGGTGAGAACGCCGTCGCGGCAATGAAACACGGCGTTGTAAATCTGGCTGCGGCGGGCGTCCATGGCGCAGACCACGGTGCCGGTGTGGAGGGCGGCGTTGTAGGCCATGGCCTCCAGGGTACTGACGGCGCAGCAGGGCTTTTCCAGCGCCCAGGCCAGGCCCTTAGCGGCGGACACGCCGATGCGCAGCCCCGTAAAGCTGCCGGGGCCGCAGGCCACCGCCACGCAGTCCACGTCGGCGGGGGTCATGCCGGCGTTTTGCAGCATGGCGTCCACCATGGGCATCAAGGTGACGCTGTGGGTGAGCCCCACGTTCTGATAGGCGTAGGCCAGCACCCGGCCCTCCTCCGCCACGGCGGCGGACACGGCCTTGGCGCTGGTCTCCAGCGACAGAAGCTTCACGTCAAATCCCTCCCTGTGATGGTGATGACCCGGCTGTCCTGTTCCGCCTCCCGGCGGATGTCCACATAAATCGTATCCTGGGGCAAGGCGTCGGACACGTTTTCGCTCCACTCCACGGCGCACACGCCGCCACGGTCCAGATAATCCTCCCAGCCGATGTCAAACAGCTCCTCGCTGTCCCCCAGGCGGTACATATCGAAATGGAACAGGGGCAGGCGGCCCATGTACTCGTTGACGATGGTGAAGGTGGGGCTGGTGACGCGGCCCTCATAGCCCAACCCCCTGGCAAGGCCACGGGTGAAGGCAGTTTTGCCCATGCCCAGGCCGCCCCGGTAGGCCACCACGTCGCCGCCATGGAGATGGGCGGCCAATGTTTCCCCCAGGGCCTCCGTCTCGGCGGCGCTATGGGTGCGATATTCCACGGATAGACCCCTCCTTGCGTTTTGTTTCGCGCTATTATAACACAGGATTTTCAAAAAGAAAAGACCATGCCCGGTTTACAGATAAATGTTCTTGTGGTAAACTACATGGGATAAATCCGCCCATGGCGGGGAAGGAGGAGCGACCTTGAACAGACGATCCCGGGGATTTCTCATCGACGTGCTGCGCCAGTGCGACTATATTCTGCTGGGGTTGTGCCTGGTGTGCTCCGCCTTCGGGCTGGTGATGATCGCCAGCGCCACCCGGTACATGAGCTCCATGCGGTACGTGGCGGTGCAGGCCGCGGCCACGGCGCTGGGCGTGATCCTCTATTTCCTCATGTCCTCCGTGGACCTGCCGGAGATGACGAAAAAGGGCTGGAAGTGGATCTTGATCGCCAATTTCGTGCTGATTCTGCTGCTGCGCACTCCCTTTGGCGCGGCGGACGACACCGGCAACCGGGCGTGGCTGAAGTTCCCCTTCCTGCCGGTGATGGTGCAGCCGGCGGAGCTGGTGAAAATCGGCTATATCCTGCTGCTGGCCAAGCAGCTGGACTGGCTGAAAAAGGAGAAAAACGACCTGAAATCCATGAAATCCATGGCCTTTTTAGGCGGCCATTTTCTGCTGCTGTTCGGCCTTTACTATGTGATTTCCTCGGATATGGGCAGCGATTTGGTGCTGCTGTTCATCTTCATGTGCATGTGCTTTGTGGGCGGCGTGGCGCTGCGATGGTTCCTGCTGGGGCTGGGCGGCGGAGCGGCGGCCTTCTACCTGCTGTGGCAGGAGGACAAGATTCCCGAGTACATGAAAAAGCGGTTTATCGTGCTGTTTGACCACAGTTATGACACCTTGGACACCGGCTGGCACCAGACCCGCAGTCTGCTGACGTTGGGCGGCGGAAAGCTGACAGGGCAGGGGCTGTTCCACGGCACCCAAACCCAGAGCGCCTTTTCCGCCAGCCTGCCCGCCCGGCACACCGACTTTATCTTCGCCGTCATCGGCGAGGAACTGGGGATGCTGGGGTGCCTGCTGGTGCTGGTGCTGCTTGCCGCCGTCATCATCCGGTGCATCTACGTGGCGGTAAAGGCGGCCACGCCTATGGAGACGCTGGTGTGCGTGGGCGTGGCGTCCATGCTGCTGTTCCAGATGATCGCCAACGTGGGCATGTGCCTGTTTGTCATGCCGGTCATCGGCCTGACGCTGCCCTTTTTCTCCTACGGCGGCTCGTCGGTGGTGGCGCTGTACGCGGCGGTGGGGCTGGTGTCCAGCGTGCACAACCATTCGCTGCCGGAGTGGCTGCGGTAGCGCCCTATAACGAAATAAGCGCCTCTGTCGTGGTTTTCTGCCCGGCGGAGGCGTTTTTTTCCATACGCGCGGTTGTAATTTGGGCGGCAATGTGATATACTGCTATGCTGTTAAAATAGGCTGATTGCGTTTATCTCGCCATCACAGGAAAGAGGTTTTGGATATGAAAATCGTGGTATTGGCCGGCGGGCTCAGCACCGAGCGGCACGTGAGCCTGGTCAGCGGCAGCGGCATCTGCAAGGCGCTGCGGGAAAAGGGCCACCAGGCCATCTTTGTGGATATGTTTATGGGGCTGGAGAGCTATACCGGCTCTCTGGAGGATATTTTCGACGCCCCCGACGGCCTTTTGACCGAGGTGCGCATCGAGACCACCGCCCCGGACCTGGCGGCGGTGCGCCGCAGCCGGAAGGACCAGAGCGCTTCTGTGCTGGGCAAGGACGTGCTTACGGTGTGCGCCATGGCGGACATGGTGTTTTTGGCCCTCCACGGTGCCTGCGGTGAGGACGGGCGCATCCAGGCGGCGCTGGACCTGCTGGGCGTGCCCTATACCGGCAGCGGCTATCTGGGGGCGGCCATGGCCATGGATAAGTCCGTCACCAAACGGTTTCTGGACAGCGAGGGCATCCGCACCCCCCGCTGGCAGGACGTGCGCTACACCCGGGAGGACATCCCCCGGCTCACCGACACGCTGCCCCTGCCCTGCGCGGTGAAAATCGTCAACGGCGGCAGCTCCATCGGCGTGTACCTGCCCGAGACCAGGGACGAGCTGCGCACCGCCCTGGAGGAGGTGCTGCGCTACGGCAACCACGTGGTGGTGGAGGAGAAAATCCGGGGCCGGGAGCTGACGGTGGGCGTGCTGGGCGACAGCTACCTGCCGGCGGTGGAGATCATTCCCAACGCGGACTACTTCAACTATGAGACGAAATATCAAAAGGGCGGTGCCCGGGAGGTGTGCCCCGCTCCCATTACCGACGCGGAGTGGCGGGAGATGGGCGAGATGGCCCTGAAGCTCCACCGTGCGCTGGGCCTGGGGGTCTATTCCCGCACCGACTTTTTGCTGGATGACAGCGGCACCCCCTGGTGCCTGGAGGTGAACACCCTGCCCGGCATGACGCCCACCAGCCTGGTGCCCCAGGAGGCGGCCCAGGTGGGGCTGGACTATGGCGCGCTGTGCGAGAGAATCGTAACGGATTCCCTGGCGGCGAGAAAGGCGGAGCGGGTATGACGCCCTGTACCATAAAGGAAATCTGCGATGCCGTAGGCGGGCGGCTGCTGCAGGATGGCGGCACCATCACCGGCATCACCACCGACAGCCGCCATGTGGCGGCGGGGGAGCTGTTTATCCCCCTGGTGGGGGAGCGGTTTGACGGCCACGACTATCTGGAAAAGGCCCTTATCGGCGGCGCCGAGGGCTGCCTCACCATGCGCGCCCCGGCGGAGATGGTGCCCGGCAAGGGGTACATTCTGGTGGACGACACCCGGCTGGCGCTGAAGGCGCTGGCATCCTGGTACCGGGGCAAATTCACTATTCCCGTGGTGCAGGTCACCGGCAGCGCCGGCAAGACCACCACCAAGGAGATGATTGCCTGCGTGCTGGCCCAGCGGTATCGGACGCTGCGCACGGAGGCCAATTATAATAACGACATCGGCACACCCCAGATGCTGCTGCGGCTGACGGGTGACCACCAGGCGGCGGTCATCGAGACGGGCATGAACCATTTCGGCGAAATTCGGTATTTAGGCGAGATGGTGCGGCCCCACTTTGCCGTTATCACCAACGTGGGGGACGCCCACATTGAAAACATGGGCGGCACCCGGCAGGGCACGCTGCGGGCCAAGTGCGAGATTTTTGAAAATCTGGACCGGGACGGCGTGGCGGTGCTGTGCGGCGACGATGCGCTGCTGCGGGAGCTGGATTTGCCCTTCCGCACGCTGCTGTGCGGCGAGGGGGAGAACTGCAACGTCCGGGTGACGGACGTGGTAGAAAAGGGCATGAACGGCACCGACTGCGCGGTGACCACGCCCCGGGGCCAGTATGCCCTGACCATCCCCACCCCGGGCAGGTATATGATTTACGCCGCCGCCATGGCCGCCGCCATCGGCGAGGAATTGGGCCTGACGGCGGAGGAGATCGCCGCAGGCGTGGCGTCTTACGCCCCGGTGGGCAGCCGCATGAAGGTGGCCCGCCTCCCCGGCGGGCGAATGGTGATTGACGACTCCTACAACGCCAACCCCCAGGCCATGGCCGAGGCGCTGAAATGCCTGATGCAGACCCCCTGCCGCCGCCGCGTGGCAGTGCTGGGAGACATGGGGGAGCTGGGGGCGCTGGGCAAGAGCGCCCACGAAGCCCTGGGCCGCCTGACGGCGGAGATGGGGCTGGACGGCGTGGTGGCCATCGGTGCGCTGTCCCGCGGCATCGCTGCGGAAAACCCGGCGGCGCTGTGGTTTGCCACCATCGACGAGGCCATGCCCTCCATTCGCGCCCTTTTTACCGAGGGGACGGCGGTGCTGGTGAAGGCATCCCACGCCATGGCATTTCACAAGATTGCAGAGGAACTGGAACACTGAATGATTGACATACAAGTACAGGAGCTGGTCAAGTCCTTTGACCTGGAAAAGCGCATATTGGACGGTCTGACCTTCCAGGTGGACACCGGCGAGCGCCTGGGCATCCTGGGCAGCAACGGCGCGGGGAAAACCACCCTGTTCCGCCTGCTGACCGGGGAGCTGACCCCCGACAGCGGCCAGATCAGCATCGCCTCCGGGCGGCGGTTGGGGCTGATCTCCCAGATTCCCGTGGTGCCGGCGGGCTTCACGGTGGAGGACGTGCTGCGCTCTGCCTTTGACCGCATGGCGGCCCTGGGCCGGGAGATGGAAGCCCTGGCCCAGGCCATGGCGGCGGGGGATGACAGTCCCAAAACCTTGAAGCGCTATGGCGACATCTCCGCCCGGTTTGAAGCCCTGGGGGGCTACGACACCGATACCGCTGTCAACAAGGTGGCCAACGGCCTGCGTATCTCCGCCGCCATGCGCACCCAGCCCTTTGACCTGCTCTCCGGCGGGGAGAAGACCCGGGTCAACCTGGGGCGGCTCATTTTGGAGGACACCGACATCCTGCTGCTGGACGAGCCCACCAACCACCTGGACCTGCAGGCCACGGAATGGCTGGAGGAGTATCTCAAATCCTTCCACGGCACGGTGCTGACCATCTCCCACGACCGCTATTTTTTAGACCGCACCGTGACGCGCATCATCGAAATCGTGGACGGCAAGGCCGCCTTTTACAGCGGCAATTACAGCTTTTATTACATTGAAAAGGAGCGCCGCTACCAGGAGCAGCTGAAGCAGTACGAGAAGGAGCAGGCCAAAATCGCCCAGTTGGAGAAGTCCGCCCAGCAGCTGCGCATGTTTGCCTTCAAGGGCAACGACAAAACGTACCGCCGGGCCATCTCCATGGAAAAGCGGATTGCCCGGATGAACACCACCGTGAAGCCTACCAAGGCCAAACGGATGGATGCCCGGTTTGCCAGCCGGGAGTTTCGGGGCGACGAGGTGCTGCAGCTTCGGGGCGTCACCAAGGCTTTTGGGGACAGAACGCTGTTTGAGGAGATCTATCTCCACGTGGTGCCCGGCGAGCGGATTGCCCTGCTGGGGGAGAACGGTACCGGGAAAACTACATTATTAAACATGATTATGAACCGGGAGAGCGTGGACGGCGGCGTCATCCGCACAGGCCCCAGCGTCCGCACGGCCTACCTGCCCCAGATTATCCACTTCGACCATCCCGAGCGCAGCATGGTGGACACCATGATCTACGAGAAGAAGAACATGTCCGCCACCTCCGCCCGCAACCGGCTGGCGGCCTACGATTTCCGGGGGGAGGATGTATTCAAAAGCGTGGCGGTGCTGTCCGGCGGGGAGCTGTCCCGGCTGCGGCTGTGCATGCTGATGGACGAGGAGATCAATTTCCTCATTCTGGACGAGCCCACCAACCATCTGGACATTGCCTCCCGGGAGTGGATTGAGGAGGCGGTGGAGGCCTTTGAGGGCACACTGCTGTTTGTCAGCCACGACCGGTATTTCATCGACCGGTTTGCCACCCGGATATGGGAGCTGGCGGACGGCACCATCACCGATTACCCCATGAATTTCGCCCAGTACCGGGCGGTGAAGGCGGCCCAGGAGAAGGAGAAGCCCGCCCCCGCTCCGGCGGAGAAGAAGGGCGACACCCGTCCCGCCCGGGGCAACCGCGCCCAGCAGGCCGCCCGGCGGCAGCTCACCATCTGCGAGAGCGCCATCGCCCGGCTGGAGGAGGAGTGCCGCCGGCTGGATGAGGAGATGACCCTCCACGGCGCGGAGGCGGACACGCTGGCGGAGCTGTATCGGGAAAAGCAGGACGCCGAAGCCCAACTGGAACAGGAAATGGAACGCTGGGAAGCATTGAGCTTGCAGGCGGAAGAATAGGAGGAACAACACATGAGCGACGTATTGTGCGTGTATTATTCCCGCAGCGGCAACACCAAGGCCGCCATGGAGGAGGTGGCCCGGGCGCTGGACGCCGAGCTGGTGGCGCTGGACGACGGCGTGGACCGCAGCGGCTTGCGGGGCTATCTCCGCTCCGGCAGGGACGCCATGCGCAAGGCTACCCGGGCGCTGGCCCCGGTGGAGACGGAAAAGGCATTAAGCGACTACCGCCTCATCATCATCGGCACCCCCGTGTGGGCGGGCCGGTGCGCCAGCCCTGTGCGGGGCTATCTCAAGCGCCGGGGGCTGGAAATGGACCGGGTGGCCTACCTGCTGACTCGCAGCAGCGCCACGCGGTATGAATCCGTGTACCATCAGATGGATATGTACACCGCCCAGCCTCACCTGTTCGAGGTGTCGCTGCAGCCCGGCAGCGAGGGCTACGACTTCTGGAAAGAGCAGTTCATCGGCGACGTGAAGCGGTATCTGGGGCGGATATGATGCTGGAAAAATTGGCGAAAATCGCACAGCGCTATGAAGCGCTGGAACAGCGCCTGGGCGACCCGGCGGTGTATGGCGACCGGGAGAAGCTGAAGGAGCTGAGCCGGGAGCAGAAGGAGCTGACCCCCATCGTGGCGGCCTACCGGGAGTACCGGGACGCCTGCGAAAGAGCCGACCAGGCCAAAGAACTGCTCTCCGACGAGGAGATGGGGGAGCTGGCCCGGGAGGAGCTGGACGGCGCCGAGGACGATAAGGCCCGGTTGGAGCAGGAGTTGAAGCGCCTTTTGCTGCCCCGGGACCCCAACGACGACAAGAACGTGATTCTGGAAATCCGCTCCGGCATCGGCGGCGAGGAGGGGGCCCTCTTTGCGGCGGATCTGCTGCGGATGTACCAGATGTATGCCGAGCGGCGGGGCTTCCGCATGGAGCTGGCTTCCCTCAACGAGACGGAGCTGGGAGGCGTCAAGGAGGCGGTGGCCACCGTGGAGGGCGAGGGGGCCTGGTCGCGGCTGAAATTCGAGGCCGGCACCCACCGTGTGCAGCGGGTGCCGGAGACGGAGTCCAGCGGCCGCATCCAGACCTCCGCCGCCACCGTGGCCGTCATGCCCGAGGCGGAGGAGGTGGCCCTCACCATCGACCCCAAGGATTTGCAGATCGACACCTTCCGCTCCTCCGGCGCGGGAGGACAGCACGTGAACAAGACCGAGTCCGCCATCCGCATCACCCATCTGCCCACGGGCACGGTGGTGGAGTGCCAGGACGAGCGCAGCCAGTATAAGAATAAGGACAGGGCTATGAAGATTCTCCGGGCCCGGCTCTACGAGGCGGAGCGGGAGAAGCAGAACGCCGCCATTGCGGACACACGCCGCGCCCAGGTGGGCACCGGCGACCGCAGCGGCAAGATCCGCACCTACAATTTCCCCCAGAACCGGGTCACCGACCACCGGCTCACCGGGGACAATAAAAATTTCAACATCACCGCCATCATCAACGGCGATTTGGACGGGCTCATTGACGCCCTGACACTCAATGATCAGACCGCCCGATTGCAGGGCGGAGAAGGGGAGGCATAACCATGCTGCAAGCGAAGAAAAACTGGTACGACAAGGCGGGCCCCCGTGTGGCGGAAAACCTGGGGCGGCGGCAGTTTGAAGCGTACTACTGCGCCACGGCAGCCGAGGCGGCGGAAAAGGTACTGTCGCTGATCCCGGCGGAGGACACCGTGGCCTGGGGCGGCACCATGACCATGGACGAGCTGGGGTTGAAAGCCCTGCTGCAAAGCCGGGGCCAGACCGTCATCGACCGGGACACCGCCCATACGCCGGAGGAGCGGATGGCCATGCTCCACGCGGGGCTTGGCTGCGGCACGTTTATTATGAGCAGCAACGCCATCTCCGAGGACGGCCAGCTGGTGAACATCGACGGCACCGGCAACCGGGTGGCAGCGCTGTGCTTCGGCCCCCGGCAGGTGGTTGTGGTGGCGGGCATGAACAAGGTCTGCGTCGATTTGGAGCAGGCGTTTCAGCGGGCCCGGCACATCGCCGCCCCGGCCAACGCCCAGCGTTTCGGCGGCAAGACGCCCTGCACCGCCACGGGACTGTGCGGCGACTGCAAGTCGCCGGACTGCATCTGCGCCCAGATGGTGGTGACCCGGTTCTGCAAGGTGCCGGGCCGCATCAAGGTGGTGCTGGTGGGCGAGGATTTGGGCCTGTGATTTCACGATAAGCGAGAAGGGAAACCATTGAAAACGAGAATTTTCCACCCGGAGCGGGAAAAGGACGCCGTGGCCGAGGCCGCGGCCATCCTCCGCAATGGCGGGCTGCTGGGCATCCCCACGGAGACGGTGTACGGCCTGGGGGCCGACGCGCTGAACGAGACGGCGGTAGCTCACATTTTCGAGGCCAAGGGGCGGCCACAGGATAACCCGCTGATCATCCACGTGCCCGATGACAAATCTTGGCTGGCGCGGTACTGTCAGGACGTGCCGGCGGAGGCTTACGCCCTGGCGGAGCGGTTCTGGCCCGGGCCGCTGACCATGATTTTGAAACGGCGGCCCATTGTGCCCCTGCGGACCACCGGGGGGCTGGATACCGTGGGCGTCCGCTGCCCGGATCACGCCGTCACCCGGGCCATCATCGCGGCGGCGGGCGTGCCGGTGGCGGCCCCCAGCGGCAACACCTCCGGCCGGCCCAGTCCCACCACGGCGCAGCACATGCTGGAGGATATGGACGGCAAAATCGACGGCATTGTGGACGGCGGACCCTGCGCCGTAGGCGTGGAGAGCACCATCATCGACATGACGGTGACGCCCCCCCGGCTGCTGCGGCCCGGCGGACTGCCCCTGGAGGCGCTGGAAGCCGTGCTGGGCACGGTGGCGGTGGACAAGGCCGTTACCGGCAAGCTGGCGGAGGGGGAGCGGCCTCGGGCGCCGGGTATGAAGTACCGCCATTACGCCCCCCACGCCCCGGTGACGGTGGTGACGGGGATGCCCCACCGCAGCGCGGGCTTCATCTCCCGCCACATGGGGCCGGAGGACGGCGTGATCTGCTTTGACGAGTTCGCGCCCCTGTTTGACGGTCATGCCGTTCACCGTTTGGGGGCTGCGGCGGACAAGGGCGCCCAGGCACGGCATGTATTTGACGCGCTGCGCACCTTTGACGCCACGGATGTGCCCCGTATCTGGGCCCAGTGCCCCGACGATGCCGGCCTTGGCCTGGCGGTGGGGAACCGCCTGAAAAAGGCGGCGGGTTTCCACGTGGAGGACGGGGGCCAGGCGCTGATTGTGGGCATCACCGGCCCCACCGGCGCGGGAAAGACCAGCGCCCTGGAGGCTGTTCGCCGCCTGGGGGGCTGCGTGCTGGACTGCGACGCGGTGTACCATGAGATGCTTGCCAACGACGAGGATTTGCGCCATGCCATCCGGGACGCCTTTGGAGACGTGTTTGAGGGCCCTAGGCTTGACCGGCAGAAGCTGGGGAATATTGTGTTCCAAAACCCCGCCGCCATGGCGAAGCTGGATGCCATCATTTTCGCCCGCATCCCGGCGGAGCTGCAGCGGCGCATGGCGCTGTCCGGCGCCGACCTCATCGGCATCGACGCCATCAACCTGGTGGAGTCGGGGGTGGGGGCGCTGTGCCGGCGCACCGTGGCCGTGCTGGCCCCGGCGGAGGACCGGGTGCGGCGGATTATGGCCCGGGACGGCATCTCCGAGGACTACGCCCGCATGCGGGTGGCGGCCCAGAAGAAGGATGACTATTACCGGGAAAACTGCACGGATATTTGGCTGAATACATCACCTTCGGCGGAGGAATTCTGCCGGATTGCCATGGAAAACTTTCAAAAGATACAGGAGGAAATCAACCATGAGTGACGCACTGAAAGAGAGAAAGGAAAAACTGTTTTACGACCACAAGAACGGCTATGACCGCTTGACTGCCGCCGACGAGGCCGCCATGGCGGACTATTGCCGGGGCTACATGGCCTTTTTGCAGCAGGGCAAGACCGAGCGGCTCTGCGTGGCCCAGGTGGTGGCCATGGCCCAGGCGGCGGGCTTCAGGCCCTTCACCCGGGGCATGAGCCTGAATGCCGGCGACAAGGTGTACACCGTCAACCGGGGCAAGAGCGTGATGCTGGCTGTGATGGGTAGGGAATCCCTGCGCGAGGGCTGCCAGATCACCGCCTCCCACATCGACTCCCCCCGGCTGGACGTGAAGCCCAGCCCCCTCTATGAGGACAGCGAGCTGGCCTACTTCAAGACCCACTACTATGGCGGCATCCGCAAGTACCAGTGGGTGGCCATTCCTCTGGCCATCTACGGCGTGGTGGCACTGAAGGACGGCACCGTTCGTGAAGTGGCTCTGGGCGAGGGCGATGAGCCCAAGTTTGTGGTCACCGATCTGCTGCCCCACCTGGGCGGCGAGCAGGGCAAGAAGCCCCTGAACGAGGCCATTCCCGCCGAAAACCTCAACATCCTCCTGGGCTCCCGCCCGGTGGAGGGCGAGGGCGGCGACCGGGTGAAGCTGACGGTGATGGAGAAGCTCCACGAGAAGTACGGCATCGTGGAGGAGGACTTCATCTCCGCCGAGCTGGAGGTGGTGCCCGCCATGGACGTGACCGCCATCGGCCTGGACGGCAGCATGATCGGCGCCTACGGCCACGACGACCGGGTGTGCGGCTACGCCGCCTTCCGGGCCCTGCTGGATCTGGACGCCGTGCCCGAGAAGACCGCCGTGTGCATGCTGGCGGACAAGGAGGAGATCGGCTCCATGGGCGTTACCGGCATGCAGAGTGCCTGCTTTGACACCTTTATGGAGGATCTGTGCGCCGCCCAGGGCGTGGCGCTGCGGGAGTGCTACGAAAAGGCCTTCTGCCTGTCCACCGACGTGACTGCCGCCTTTGACCCCAACTTCTCCGAGGTGTATGAGAAGAAGAACTCTGCCTACCTCAACTACGGCGTGGGCCTGTGCAAGTACACCGGCGCCCGGGGCAAATCCGGCTCCAGCGACGCCGGCGCCGAGACGGTGGCCTACGTCCGCCGGGTGCTGGACGACTACGGCGTGATGTGGCAGATGGCGGAGCTGGGCAAGACCGACGCCGGCGGCGGCGGCACCGTGGCCCAGTACATGGCCAACCGCAACATCACCACCTTGGACGCCGGCGTGCCGGTGCTGAGCATGCACGCCCCCTTTGAGGTGGTGTCCAAGCTGGACTGCTACATGACCTACAAGGGCTGCAAGGCCGTTTATCTGGCCAAGTAAAGCACGCCAAGAGCATAGAAAATCTCCCCGGGAACCGCGGTTTCCGGGGGATTTTGTGTAAAGGTAAATCACTTGCTATGCCATTAATATAAAGGGGAGAAACGAGTTTTTGCCTGTAAAGCGAATTTACTTGCGGCTCATGGCGAAGGCTGCGGCGGCGTTGGCGTTGGTGCAGAAGGTGTCGGCCTCCAGGGCCACGTCGGCACCGTGGCCGATACGCTGCAGCATCTGCCACCATTCGCTGCGGGCAATGGCCCAGCCGGGGGCGTCCTGCTCGTAGGGGGCCATGTAGGCGGCAAAGGAGGCCCAGAGGTCCTCGCTGTCCGTGGCCTTGACGGCATAGTGGCCGGTGAGGGAGAGGAGGGACTGATAGGCGCTGTCGCTGCGCAGCAGATGATGCGCTACCGCCAGAGCGGCATCGGCTCTGTCCTCATCCCGGGCCGTCACGCCCAGGGCCCACACCTCGCCGGGCAGCACGGCGTGGTCCTGATCGGTGGGATAGAACATGGGGAAGGCGGTAAAGTCCTCCACCTCACTCTGGGCGCTGTCCCAGCAGAAGGTCATGGCCAACTGCTGCTGGCGGAAGAGCACGTTTTCATCGTCGCCGGTGATGGCGTCGTCGAAGGCCATACCGTTCATCTTTTGCAGCAGTTGGAGGGCGTCTACGGTGGGCTGCTCATTGAGAATATAGTGTGTGTGGGTCTCATCGGTGACGCTGCCGCCGTAGAGATTGGTCACCAGGGCCCGGGTGCCCTCGTCCTCGTTCTGGCCGCCGCAGTACAGCTTGGCGGCCTGGGGAATGGTGGGGGAGGAGGACAGCACCTTCATGGCGTTGATGAAGCCCTCGGTGGTCCAGGTGTGATTCTCCTGGTCGATATACTGCACGGCGCCGGAGGCCCGGAATACGTCCAGATTGACGGCCATGGCGGTGACCTCCATGGCGATGGGGGCGGCGAACACCACGCCATCGTCGGTGCAGGCGTCCCGGACGGGCGCGTAGGCGTCCTTCATCAGGTCGGAGACGTCGGCGGTGCCGGCGCCGTTGCGCCGGGCGTGCTGGAGCTGGCTGACGGTGCCCAGCAGCAGATCGGGGCCCTGACCCGCCTCGATGGCGGCGCTGAGGGCGGCCTGGTCGGTGCCGTCCACCATCTTCCACTCCACGGTGACGTGGCCCCATTCCTCACCCAGACCGGCCAGCAACTTCTGCCCGGCGGACTCCGACCAATCGCCCTCGTTGTAGACCCAGAAGCGCAGGGTGATGGGCTGGGGCGGGGCGGGCTCCTCATCCTCCGGCGCGGCAGCGCCGCAGCCCGCAAGGGCCAGCAGGGCAAGGGCCAGCAGCAGGGCAAGCATACCTTTTATTCTCATGGCGTGATCCTCCCAAAATCAGTGAAGTGAGGGCAGGGCGGCGGCAGCCACAGCCTGTCCGGTGCGCCGCGCCGCCTCGTCCGGCAATACGAGGGACAGGGGCAGACGGGGATATTCCTCCGCCAGCACGCGGCGGCAGCTTTGCAGCAGGGCTTCGCCCCCTACGCCCGACACCACCCGGCCTTGCAGCAGCACGTGGCGGCAGCCGTACAGCCTGTGATACAAGGGCAGGGTGTGGCCCAGGCACTGGCCGATAGTGACGAACACCGCCAGGGCGTTTTTATCCCCGGCCTCCGCCATGGCCTGGATGGCTTTCAGCTGCTGGCCCAGGGGCTGTGTTTCATCCCAGGAGAGCCCCGCCAGGCGGGCCAGACGAATGACGCCGTCCTGGGAGAAGTAGGACACGCCGCAGCCACGGTCGCCGGACCAGGGGTCCAAAGGGGCGGCGGGATTGTCGTCCACCGGGAGAAAGGCCAGCTCGTTGAGCCAGCCGGTGAGGCCGCGGCGCTCCGTCACGAAGCCGCCTGCCTGGCTGGTGCCCATGGCGATGCCCAGCAGGGAGGAACGCCCCAGGGTCATGGCCCCGGACAGGGCGCTGACGTCGCCGTCATTCTCCACCCGGCAGGGGATAGGGCCGAACAGGTCCCGGACCACCCGCAGGTACAAATCCCGGGTTTCAGCGGGGTCGGGCACGGCGGAGAAGATACTGGAGCGCATGACCCGTCCACCCACACACACGCCGGCGGTGGAGATGCCCACCGCGTCCACCCGGGGCAGATGCTTCGCCGCCGACAGCAGCGCCCGGCGTACCTCCCGGTAGTGATAGGCGGGGTCAGCCTGGGTTTTCGGCTCCCAGAGAACCTCCTCGGTGTACACAGTGCGGCCGTCCTGCACGGCCGCGGCCTTGCGGTCGGTGCCCCCGGCGTCGAAGCCGATACGGCAGCCGTCGCCATGGGTATCGCAGGGGATTTCACGGGTGGCACTTTCGGGAATGATTTTTGTATAAAGGACTGTAAAGGGATTTTCATATACACCGGTGAAGAAGGTGTAGTCAAAGGTGCCGGGGCCGAATTGACGGCCCAGGAGGGAGGCGGCAGCGGCGTCGTCGCACAAGAGTGTATCGCCGCCCTTTTGCCACAGCAGTGTTTTCACCGTGCGGCGGAGGAAGTGGGCGTCGGCTTCACCGCCATCGCCCCGGATGCGCAGGGAGAGACGCTCCGCGCCGTGGCGTCCCAGCAGGGCCAGGGTGACGGGCTTGTCCGCCCCGGCGAGATACGCCCTGTCCCATGCCTCCGCCGGTACGAAGTCCGGCGCCAGCGCCGGGGCGGAGCAGGGGGCGGGGGTGATGCCGTACAGCGCCATGCGATCTCCCTCCCATCGTGTCATTTCAATATTGCAATATACCATATTCCGGGGCTTATGTCACGAAAAAAGTGGAATGGCGGTATATTTCCCTCCCATCGGCGCAACATAGGCGGGAAAGGGAGGGATTTTGGGTGTACGACGAAACGGAGGAGCCCCGGGAAGGCGGGGAACTGCGGCAGATCGTGGAGATGGGTTCGTCGGTGGTGACCAACCGCCACGGCACCGTCCACTGCCTCACCATCATCGGCCAGATTGAGGGCCACATGGTGCTGCCGGGCAATACAAAGACCACAAAGTATGAGCATGTGTTGCCGCTGCTGGCCTCGGTGGAGGAGAGCGACGAGGTGGACGGCCTTTTGCTGCTGCTGAACACCGTGGGCGGCGACATTGAGGCGGGCCTTGGCATCGCGGAGCTGGTGGCGGGCATGACAAAGCCCACTGCCACGCTGGTGCTGGGGGGCGGCCACTCCATCGGTGTGCCGCTGGCGGTGTGCGGCAAGCGGACGTTCATCGTGCCCAGCGCGTCCATGACCATCCATCCGGTGCGGATGGGGGGCACGGTGATCAACGCCCCGGCCACCTACCGCTATTTCGAGCGGATGCAGGAGCGAATTGTGGACTTTGTGGCCAGAAACAGCCGTATCAGCGGTGAAAAGTTCCGGGAATTGATGCTGTCCGTGGGGGACATGGCCAACGACGTGGGCAGCGTCATCTACGGCAAGGAGGCGGTGGCCCTGGGGCTCATCGACCGCATCGGCTCCCTGGGGGACGCGCTGGACAGCCTGTACCGCATGATGGAGGAAAAGTAGGCGTGAGGGGCGCCTACTTTTTTCTTGAAAAATCAGCCGAGTGTTGCTATACTACAATAGATTTAGTATGCAACGACAATTGAGGTGAAATGCGTGTATATCAAGGCCTTGGAAATCCAGGGATTTAAGTCCTTCCCGGAGAAAACCGTGCTGAACTTCGGCGAGGACATCACCGCCATCGTGGGCCCCAACGGCTCCGGCAAGTCCAACATCTCCGACGCCATCCGCTGGGTCATGGGCGAGCAGAACAGCCGCCAGCTCCGGGGCGCCAAGATGGAGGACGTCATCTTCGGCGGCACCGAGAAGCGCAACCAGATGGGCTTTGCCCAGGTGACGCTGGTCATCGACAATACCGAGCACATCTTCCCCACCCGGGACGAGACGGAGGTGGCGGTGACCCGGCGGTACTACCGCAGCGGTGAGAGCGAGTATTACATCAACAAGCAGTCCTGCCGTTTGAAGGACGTGAACGAGCTGTTTATGGACACCGGCATGGGCCGGGAGGGTTATTCCATCATCGGCCAGGGCAAAATCGATGAGATATTGTCCGTCAAGTCCGGCGAGCGCCGGGAGGTGTTCGAGGAGGCCGCCGGCATCTCCAAGTTCCGCCACCGCAAGGAGGAGGCGGAGCGCAAGCTGGAGCGCACGGAGGAAAACCTGGTGCGCATCAACGACAAGATCGCCGAGCTGGAGCTGCAGGTGGAGCCGCTGCGGAAGCAGTCGGAGGTAGCCAAGCGGTACCTGGTGCTGCGGGACGAGCTGCGTGTGCTGGAAATCAGCGTGTGGCTGGAAAATCTGCAATCGCTGAAAACCGCCAAAATCCAACTGGAAAAGGACGTGGAGACCGCCCGGCAGGACAAGGAAAACGCCGAGCGGGCCCTGAACGACACCTACGCCCAGGCCGAGGCCCTGGGCGAGCAGGTGCGGCAGAAGGACGTGGAGGCGGAGACGCTGCGGGGCCGGGCCGCCGACTTTGACGGGCGCATCGCCCAGGAGGAGAGCGCCATCGCCGTGCTGGAAACGGCGGCGCTGCACAACCGGGAGAACATTGACCGTATTCGTGCCGAGATGGCCGACACGGTGCACCGGGCCGGGGACATGGAGGCCCAGATTCAGGAGATGCAGCAGCGCATCGCCGCCATCGATGAGGAAAGCGCCGCGTTGGAGAGCGAAATCGACAGGCTGCTGGCCCAGGCGCGGAACATGACCGACAGCGCCGCCGGCGCCGCCAAGACGGCGGAAAACCTGCGGGCGGAGGAGGCCATTGCCCTGGCGGAGGCCGCCGACAAGCGCTCCGCCCTCAGCGCCCTGCGCTCCGGCATCCACGAGGTGGGCGAGCGTATGACCACCGTGGCACACGACCTTGCCGAAGCCCGGGAGAAGCTGACGGCTGCCGAGGGGGAGGCCAAGGAGAACCGCAAGCTGCTGAATGCCGCCAAGGAGGACGCTGACGCCGCCGGGAACATCATCAATGGCCACAGCCTGCGGATGGAGAGCCGCCGCAAAAAGGCGGAGGAGGCCGCGGCGGAGAAAATGCAGCTCACTATGGATGTGAACGCCCTCACCGACCGCATCCACCTGCTGACGGAGATGGAGAAGGAGTACGAGGGCTTTTCCAAGGCGGTAAAGGTATGCATGCAGGCGGCGGGTCGCGGCCTGCGGGGCATTCACGGCCCGGTGGCCAATCTGATGCGCACCGACAGCCGCTACACTGTGGCCCTGGAAATCGCATTGGGCGCAGGGTTGCAGAACATTGTGGTGGACGCCGAGGAGGACGCCAAGGCCGCCATCCAATATTTGAAGCAGCGGGACGGTGGCCGCGCCACCTTCCTGCCCATGAGCGCCGTCCGCGGCGATGTGCTGCGGGAGAATGTGTCCGGCGAGATGGGCTTCGTGGGCATCGCCTCGGAGCTGGTGGAGTACGATAAACAATACGACGGTATTTTCAAAAACCTGCTGGGCCGCACGGTGGTGGTGGAGGACATGGACTGCGGCATCGCCATGGCCCGGAAGTTCCGCCAGGCCTTCCGCATCGTGACGTTGGACGGCCAGGTGCTGAACCGGGGCGGCTCCATGACCGGCGGCAGCGTAAGCCGCAGCGCTGGCGTGCTGAGCCGGGCCAACGAGCTGCGGACATTACATGATAATCTCTCCGCCATGAAGGAGAAGCTCACCCAGGCCGCGGAGCGCGCAGAGCAGACCCAGCGGGAGCTGGACAAGGCCAACTACGAGCTGGAGGTGGCCAAGGAGCAGCAGCGCCACGCCGAGGACCAGATGCTGATGCTTCAGGGCAAGCAGGACCACTACGATATTCTCATCGACACCCTGCGTCTGAGCTGCCAGGATATGGAGGCCGAGCAGGAGAATATGCGCCGCCGCGTGGGTGATGACGAGGGTCGCATTGCCGACACGGAGAAGGCGGCCCAGGCCACCGAGGAGCGGGCAAGCCAGCTCCACCAGCAGGCACAGGAGGCCGCGGTGGGCCAGAGCCAGGCACTGGAGGAGACCAACGCCCTCAGCGAAAAGCTGGCCCAGGCCAAGACACGCCAGGCCGCCTTGCAGGCCGAGCGGCAGGAAAAGCTGGGCAGCATCGACCGCACAGAGGCCCTCCGTAGCCAATTGAAAAACGACACCTCCGACCGGGAGGCGCTGATTGCCGACTTCGAGGGCAAAATCGCCCAGGCAGAGGCGGATATGGCCGGCCACCGCGCGGCCATCGAGGCGTTGCAGGGGGACAGCGGCGCCCTGCGGCAGCAGATGGAGGATTTGACACGGCAGAAGCTGGCATTGGAGGCCGAGAGGGACGCCAAGACCAGGGAGAGCCGGTCCTGCAACGACACCCTTTTGGCCACGTCCCAGGAGCTGAGCCGCATGGAGCAGAAGCTGGAGACCAACGCCTTGCAGGAGAGCCAGATCCTGGACAAGCTGTGGGAGAACTACGAGCTGAGCCACTCCGACGCCATGGAGCAGCGCATCGAGTTGGAGAGCATCCCCAAGGCCACCCGCCGCATTGCGGAGCTGAACCGGGAGATCAAGGGCCTGGGCACCCCCAACATCGGCGCCATCGAGGAGTACGAGCGGGTCAACACCCGGTACACCTACCTCAGCGAGCAGCGCACCGACGTGGAGAAGGCCAAGGAGGAGCTGAACGGCGTTATCGACGAGATCACCCGCCAGATGACGGAGATTTTCGCCCAGCAGTTCAAGCTGCTCAACGAGAGCTTCCAGGAGACGTTTTTGGAGCTGTTTGGCGGCGGCAAGGCCCGGCTGGAGCTGGAGGACGAGAACGACATCCTCAACTGCGGCATCGAAATCAAGGTGCAGCCCCCCGGAAAGCAGCTCAAGACCATTACGCTGCTCTCCGGCGGTGAGAAGGCCTTCGTGGCCATCGCCCTGTATTTCTCCATTTTGAAGGTACATCCCACGCCGTTCTGCGTCATGGACGAGATTGAGGCGGCGTTGGACGAATCCAACGTGGTGCGCTACGCCCGGTATATGCGCCGCATCGCCGGGAAGACCCAGTTCATCGTCATCACCCATCGCCGGGGCACCATGGAGGAGGCTGACGTGCTTTACGGCGTCACCATGCAGGAGCGGGGCGTCAGCCGGATCCTCACCATCAACATGAACGACATGGCCAAGGAACTGAACATTAAATAAGGAGTATTCCATGGGATTTTTTGACAAGCTGAAAAAAACCTGGCAGGACAACATCCTGTGGGAGAAGATGGACGACGCTTTTTATGAGGACCTGACCGACGCCCTCATCATGGCGGACGTGGGCGCGGAGCTGTCGGAGGACGTGGTGCGCCAACTCCAGAACGTGGCCTACGTGAAGCGGCTGCGGACGGAGGAGGACATCAAGGGCGCGCTGCGCCAGGCCCTGGCCCAGCGTCTGGCGGTGGGTCCCACGGCGCTGAACCTGTCCACCCAGCCCAGTGTGGTGCTGTTCATCGGCGTCAACGGCGTGGGCAAGACCACCTCCATCGGCAAGATTGCCCACGTGCTCAAGGAGCAGGGCAAAAAGGTGCTGCTGTGCGCCGGCGACACCTTCCGGGCCGCGGCGGCGGATCAGTTGGAGATCTGGGCCAACCGGGCGGGCGTGGACATCGTGCGGCAGCACGAGGGTGCCGACCCCGGCGCCGTGCTGTTTGACGCATTGCAGTCCGCAAAAGCCAAGAACGTGGACGTGGTGCTGGTGGACACTGCCGGACGGCTCCACAACAAGCAGAATTTGATGAACGAGCTGGCCAAAATGCGGAAAATCATCGATCGGGAGTGCCCCGACGCCGCCAAGGAGACGCTGCTGGTGCTGGACGCCACCACCGGCCAGAACGGCCTCATCCAGGCCCGGCAGTTTAAGGAGACGGCGGGCCTTACCGGCATCGTGCTCACCAAGCTGGACGGCACCGCCAAGGGCGGCATCGTGTTCGCCATCGCCCAGGAGCTGGGCGTGCCGGTGAAGTTTGCCGGCATGGGCGAGGGCATTGACGATTTGCAGCCATTTGACGCCAAGGCGTTTACGGAGGCGATGGTATGAGAGCGGACGGACGGAAGTGGGACGAGGGCCGCAAGGTCACCGTCACCACAGGTTTTACCAAATTTGCCGAGGGCAGCGTGCTGATTCGCTGCGGCGACACGGTGGTGCTGTGCAACGCCTCGGTGGAGGACAAGACACCGCCCCACGTGAAGCCCGGCTGGGGCTGGGTGACGGCGGAGTATTCCATGCTGCCCCGGGCCAACCGGGAGCGCAGCCGCCGGGACGTGGACAAGCTGAAGCTGTCCTCCCGCAGCGCGGAGATTCAGCGGCTCATCGGCCGCAGCCTCCGGGCGGCGGTGGACCGGGAGGCGCTGGGCGAGCGGACCATCACCATTGACTGTGACGTGCTCCAGGGCGACGGCGGCACCCGCACGGCCAGCGTCACCGGCGGCTTTATCGCCCTGGCCCTGGCGGTGGGCAAGCTGCGGCAGCAGGGGCTGTTGGAGCGTAATCCCATTATCCATTACGTGGCTGGCATCAGCGCCGGCATCGTGGATGACCGGGCCATGCTGGACTTACAGTACAGCGAGGACAGCCGGGCCCAGGTGGATTTGAACTGCGTGATGAACGAGCGGGGCGAGATCATTGAGCTCCAGGGCACCGGCGAGGGCCGGGGCTTCACCGTGGCGGAGCAGCAGACCCTTTTGCAGCTGTGCGCCAAGGGCAACGCCGACTTAATCGCCATGGAAAAAGAGATTTTGGGCGATATTATATAAGGGAGGATGGAACGTATGAAATTTGTATTGGCCTCCCACAACCGGGGCAAGCTCCGGGAGATGCAGGCCATCTTGTCCCACCTGGGGGTGGAGGTGGTGCTGCAAAGCGACCTGGGGCTCAATCTGGAGCCGGAGGAGACCGGCACCACCTTTTTGGAAAACGCCGCCATCAAGGCCCGGGCGGTGGCCCAGGCCAGCGGCCTGCCCGCCATCGCCGACGACAGCGGCCTTTGCGTGGATTGGCTGAACGGCGCTCCCGGCATCTACTCCGCCCGCTACGGCGGCGTGGGCAGCGACCAGGCCCGGTATCAGCTGCTGCTGCAAAACCTGCGGGGCGCTACCAACCGCGCCGCCCATTTCCACACCGCTGTGGTGTGTTGCTTCCCCGACGGGCGGCAGCTCTCCGCCCAGGGGGACTGCTACGGCACCATCGCCTTTGCCCCCATGGGGGAGGGCGGCTTTGGATATGACCCGGTGTTCTTTGTGCCCGAGCTGCGCAAGACCTTTGCCCAGCTGACGGCGGAGGAGAAGAACGCCATTTCCCACCGGGGCAACGCCCTGCGGAAATTCGCACAGGAATTAAAGGAAGATATGGAGAAGAACGGCTATGGAACTGACAAGTAAGCAGCGGGCCCAACTGCGGGGCATCGCCGCCGGGGAGGACACCATCCTCATCGTGGGCAAGGACGGCGTAACGGAGAACGTGATTCAGGAGGCGGACAACGCTCTGGAGGCCCGGGAGCTCATCAAGGGTCGTGTGCTGGAAAACAGCCTGCTCACCGCCCGGGAGGCGGCGGAGGCCATCGCTCCCGCCACCCGCAGCGAGGTGGTGCAGGTCATCGGCAGCAAATTCGTGCTGTACCGCCAGCAGCCCCGAAAGGACAAGCGAAAAATCACGCTGGTGAAGGCAGCGAAGCCCTTATGAAAATCGGCATTTACGGCGGCACCTTTAACCCCGTCCACAACGGCCACATTACGGCGGCCCGGGCGGCGGTGAAGGCCCTGAGGCTGGACAAGCTGCTGCTGCTCCCTGCCAACGTGCCGCCCCACAAGACGCTGCCGAAGGGCAGCGCGTCGCCGGAGCAACGCCTGGAAATGGCGGAGCTGGCGGCGGGAGCGGTGGGCAAGCTGGCCCAGGCCGACGGCATCGAGCTGCAGCGCACCGGCAAGAGCTATACCAGCGACAGCCTGCGGCTGCTGCGGCAGCAGTACCCGGAGGACGAGCTGTGGCTGCTGATGGGCAGCGATATGTTCCTGTCCCTCCACCGGTGGCACGAGCCGGAGGTCATCTGCGCTCTGGCCCACATCGGCGCCTTCCACCGCATGGACGGCGACGCGGACGAGGGCTTTGCCGCCCAGAAGCAGCTGTTGGAGCAGCAGTTCGGGGCGCGAGTTGCCATTATTGATAATGAGGAGATTATCCCCATCAGCTCCACCCAGGTCCGTGAGGCCCTGGCGAGAGGGGAGGGGGAGAAGCTGGTGCCCACGGCGGTGTGGGGCTATATCCGGCGGTGTCACCTGTACGGCACGGCCCTGGATTTGACCCGCCTGACGCCGGACGAGCTGCGGCCTATCGCCATGAGCTACTTAAAGCCCAAGCGAATGCCCCACGTGCTGGGCACGGAGCGGGAGGCGGTGCGGCTTACGCAGCGCTACGGCGGCGACGAGCGGGAGGCCCGGATTGCGGCGCTGCTCCACGACTGTACCAAAAAGCTGGACATGGCGGAGCAGCTGGCGCTGTGCGCGGAGTACGGCCTTGCGCTGGACGAGCTGGAGCAAAGGGCGCTGAAGCTGCTCCACGCCCGCACCGGCGCTGAGATCGCCCGGCGCACCTTCGCCGTCAGCGACGGTGTGTACAGCGCCATCCGCTGGCACACCACCGGCCACGCCAACATGACCCGGCTGGAAAAAATCCTGTATCTGGCGGACTACATCGAGCCCACCCGGGACTTTGACGGCGTGGACGCGCTGCGCAAGGTGGTCTACGAGGATTTGGACCGGGGTCTGCTGATGGGCCTCACCATGACCATTGAGGAGATGGAGAGCGAGGGCCGACCGGTACACCACCACACCATGGACGCCAAAAACTACCTGATAGAGAAGGGAGTCACACTATGAAGACACCGAAGGAACTGGCACTGATGGCCGCCAAGGCCCTCAGCGACAAGAAGGGCAAGGAGATCCAGGTGCTGGAAATCAGCGATCTCACCACCCTGGCGGACTATTTCGTCATCTGCACCGGCAGCAGCAACACACAGATCAACGCCCTGGTGGACAGCGTGGAAAAGGCGCTGACCGAGCAGGCCGGGGAGGAGCCTCTGCATCGGGAGGGCTACCGGGGCGGCACCTGGGTGCTGCTGGACTATGGCTGCATCGCCGTCCACGTGTTCAACGGCGAGGCCCGCAGCTTCTACGACCTGGAGCGGCTTTGGCGCGACGGCAAGAATGTGGATCTCACCGGCGTCATTGACGAGGCCGACATCCGCAAGTTGACGGTTTTGGAATAAAAAACGGCATAACAAAAGGCCCGGGCATAGTCCCGGGCCTTTTCAGATTGTCAAAAAAGCATCGCAGATTTCGCGCCCGCAGGCGCGAACCC
>CAMKGX010000017.1 GCA_946412355.1 uncultured Clostridia bacterium | reverse complement strand
CGCAGCCGCTGTCGAAGCCGGCGCCGTCAGAGGAGCTGAGGTACATGGGGGAGTCTACCAGATGCTTCATACCCTTGGCGGCGATGAGGCCGTTGGGGCTGTTGAAGGTATCCTTCACGGACACGAACTTGCCGTCCGCGTCGGTCTCCCAGGTGGACTCGCAGCCGGTGCCGAAGAAGAAGGAAGCGATGTACCAGGCGGAGGTGTCGGTCTCCATGGAGAAGTACTTGCCGGCGGCCTCGCAGTCGGCGACCAGCTTCTCCAGGGAATCCAGGTCCTCCTCGGGGATGACGGACTTATCATAGTACATGAAGTAGCCGTTATCGGAGGTCAGGGGGTAGGCATACAGCTCACCGTTGACGGAGGCAGCAGCCACCACGCCGGGGTCGTTAGCCGCGGACACAGCCTCGGAGGCCTGCACGCCCAGCTTGTTCAGAGCGCCGGCCTGCACCAGACGGGCAAACTGGTCCTGCGCGAAGCAGAACAGGTCGCCGCCGGCTTCCACGTCGGTGATCATCTGGGTAGCGGCGTCGCCCTCGCCCACCGCCTCAACGGTGGCGTTAAAGGTGATGCCATCCTCATTGCTCTCGTTGAAGGCAGCGATCTGCTGCTGGGTCAGGTCAACGATAGCGTCGGCGCACCATACGGTGATGTCGTAGGTGCCCGCCAGCTCGCTGGAGTTGGTCTCCTCAGCGGGCTTGGTGCCGCCGCAGGCCACCAGGGACAGAGCCAGGGCCAGCGCCAGCACAAGTGCCAGAATCTTTTTCATCTTAAATCCTCCTAAAGATTTGTCCGGCGCCGTGTGACGCCGGTATTGCTCCCGGGGCGATATCCCCAGTGAACATGGGTATTATAGCGCTGTTTTCGCAATTTGTCCATCACTTTTATTTTCAGGCTCCGTTGTTTTGTAAAAAATGGCAAAAATTGTGAATAAAGTATTGTATAATACGCAGAAAATGGGCGGGCCCCCTCAAGAGGCCCGCCCTGCTTCATAATCTCAATCCATCTGGGAATTCAGCCGTGCGCTGTCGATCTTGCCCCAGGCGCCGGCGCCGCTGCCCTGGCACTTGACGGCGATGCCCACCGTCAGGGTCTGGCCCTCACCCAGGGCGATGTCCCGCACCTCACCGGTGTCCCAGCTGCCGTAGGAGGTGATGGCCATAGGCGCCTTGCCCACGATCTCGCCGTCCACCTTGGCGTAGGCGTAGATGTCGGTGGTGCCGGCGTCGCCGCCCATGATGGAGATGGCGAACTTATAGGTGCCCGCCGCCAGGTCGGGAACGGTCTGCTCCAGGGTGAAGTCCACGCTGTTCTCCGCGGCGCTCCAGAAGTGCATGTGCTGGGTGCCGTGGAGGGAGTCGGTGACCTTGTCCTCCACGTACAGCTCGTCGGCATTCCCCAGGTCGGTGACCACCCAGGGCGCCAGCTCCCCGGTCTCAAAGCTCTCGTTGGTCAGGTAGTTGTACTCCACCATGTACACCTTGCCGTGGGCCTCCAGCCCTCCGGCGTCGCCCACGATGTCGTACTCCGCCACGCCGCCGCTCTGCATTTTCTGAATGTCCTCGTCGGTGACATGCCACGTCACCGGCACGGCCTGGCGGCTGTCGTCGGTCATCACGGCGTTCACCGTCTCGGGCAGCGCAATGGTGCCCGCCAGGTCCACGGTGAGAACGGTGTCCTCCACCGCGTCAGGCACGGGGGTGATCTCATTGCCGCTGCGCACCAGGCCGAACAGCTTCAGCGACTCCAGCGGATGGCCGGTGGCGTCGAAGAAGGCCTGGTTGTCCACGGCGGAGCCGCCGTAGTACTTGCCTGCGTCGTTGGGGTCGTACACCGCCGCGTAGCTGCTGGCCCAGCCGGAGCCGTACTGTTCCCAGAGGGCGTGGTTTTCCTCCCAGGAGCTGGTGCCCACGGTGATCCACGTGCCCTCCCAGTACACCACGCCGATGCCGTTATCCATATGCGCCACCGCGTCGATGACGCTGCGGACGGAGTTGGCCTGGCCCTGTACGGTGAAGGGGTAATTCTTGGTGATGGTGCCGCCGTCGGAGATGGTGTTGCCGGAAAAATCGGTGTCCTCCGGGGTGTAGGCATAGGAGGTCTCCATCACCATCACCTTTTTGCCGTAGGTCTGGGAAATGTCATTCAGCACGTTGGTGAGATTCTCCAGCGTGCCGTGCCAGTAGGGGTAATAGGAGGAGGCGAACACGTCGTAGTCCACCTGATAATAGTCCAGCTTGCTGGCGTAGCCCGCGTAGGCCCCCGCCTTCTCCGGGTTGGCGAAATGCACCGCCACCAGCGCCTCGGGGTACACCTCCCGCACGGCCTTGGACCCTGCGCCCATGATGTACTGGATGTTGAACCAGGTCTTTTCGCCGCAGAGGGCGCCGTTGGTCTCGTTGCCCACCTGCACCATGCCCACCTTCACCTTGGCGTCCTTCAGCAGTTGCAGGCAGTCCCGGGTGTACTGGTAGGCGGCCTCGGTTTTCTCCTCAATGGTCATGTCCTTCCACGCCAGGGGCACCATCTGCTTGCCCGGGTCGGCCCAGAAGTCGGAGTAGTGGAAGTCCACGATCAGCTTCATGCCGTATTGGGTGGCCCGCTTGCCGATTTCCACCGCCTTCTCGATGTCATTGTTGCCGCCGCCGTAGCCGTGGCCCTCAGCGTCGTAGGGGTGGTTCCACACCCGGACGCGGATATGGGTGATGCCGTTCTCCGCCAGGGTTTGGAACACGTCCTGCTCTTCGCCCTCAAAGTTGTAGAACTTGACGCCGCTGTCCTCCTCGGCGATGACGGAGGAGGCGTCCATGCCCAGAATGAAATCGTCGGGCAGATTCTCCACCTGCTTTACGTACAGCACGTCGCTGTGCACCTCCTTGGCCGCCGTGGCGGAGCCGCCGCAGGCCGTCAGCACCAGCGCCAGGGCCAGCAGCAGTGCCGCCGGTAACAGAATTTTCCGCATTGCTTTTTCCTCCTATTCCATTTCTAACAAGTCCGCCGCCACCTGCAGCGCCGCGTCGTCACCGACGCCGTTCACAGACAGCGCATGGCGGGAATGTACGCCCATAAAAAGATAGTAGTCCTCCTCCGTGCCCTCGGCGCCGTAGCCGATGAGGTTTTGGGCGATGCCGTGGCCGTCGTGGTACACGGTGATGCCGCCGTTTTCCGCCACGGTGCCCAGCGCCGCCGGGGCGGGGGCAAAGGAGTCCCGGTATTCCGCCACCCGGGAGGCGGGTACAATATAAATATCTGCGTTCAGCAGCGTGCTCTCGTCAAACATGGCGTAGGTAAAGGGGTGGACGAAGATCATCCGGATGCCCTCCGGGCGGTGCTGCTCCAGCGCCTCCCGCAGGGCCAGATCCTCGCAGGGGGCGTCGATGAACACCGTCACCTTCTGCTCGATGGGCGCGTCGGTGATGCGGGTGAATACCAGGCCCCAGAGGAGGGCCGCCGCCAGCAGCCACAGTAGATACAGGTGGAGCTGGGACAGGATGTTTTTCACAATTCTCATGGCGCCACCTCCACGGCGGTGACGTAGCCCCCCGCCGTCTCCAGCGTCAGCACGTCCCCCGCCGCCAGGGCCTGCTGCAAGGGGGCCAGCCGGGTGCTGTCTATCCACAGCCGGTGTACGCTCTCCCCCTGCCGCACCGTCACGGCCCGCACGGTGATGCTGTGGGGGATGCGCCTGTCCTTCTTGTCCAGCGTCACGCTGCCCCGTACCGTGGCCCGGGGCAGGGCCAGGATGCGCTGCGTGTGCTCCTGCTGGTGGCGCAGCGCCCCCAGGCGGAAGGCGGCCAGATAGATGTCCACCCACCCCGCCGCGGCGAAGGTCAGCACGCACCGCAGCTCCATCAAATTGGCGTTCCGGGGCGTCACCTGGCAGCAGAAGGCAACACAAAGGCCCACCCCTGCCAGCGCCACGGCGGCGGCAGCGGCGGCCCAAAGCCGGTATTTCTTTTTCAGCGCGGGCAAGTCGTCGGCGCTGTACAGCGGTAATAGCTTCATGGCGGCATTATAGCACAGCTCCCCGCCGCCGCGCAACGCCTTTTCCGCGCCGTGGCGCTTGACAATAAAACGGAAAATGGGGTAGTATGGAAAAAATGGGAGAAAGGCAGGTCAATGCTTATGAAACGCTTTTGTATCCTGATCGCCGCCGCGCTGTGCGCCCTGATGGTGGCCGGCTGCGGCAAATCCGCCCCCCTGGACGCCACCGGCGCCTACCCCCTGTCCTCCGGCGGCGAGGCCACCATCAATGATGAAGAGCTCCACACCGACTTCGTGTCCGACGACCAGAACCGGGTGTTCTATCAGATTTTCGTCGGCTCCTTTTCCGACTCCGACGGCGACGGTGTAGGCGACCTGCGGGGTATCATCAACCGCATGGACTACCTCAATGACGGCGACCCCAACTCCGGCCTGAGCCTGGGGGTGGAGGGCATCTGGCTGACCCCCGTCTTCGCCTCCCCCTCCTACCACAAGTACGACGTCACCGACTACTATACCATCGACCCCGCCTTCGGCACCGAGGAGGACCTGGTGGAGCTGGCGGAGCTGTGCCACCAGCGGAACGTGAAGCTGATCATCGACCTGGTCATCAACCATACCGGCGACCGCAACCAGTGGTTCAGCAAATTCAAGGAGGCCCATTTCGGCGGCAAGACCGACGACCCCTATTATGATTTCTACAGCTTCTACACCAAGGGCGACCCCGTCCCCGCCGGCGGCTACGCCCAGCTCATGGGCACCCAGGACTATTACGAGTGCAACTTCTCCGGCAGCATGCCCGAGCTGAACTATGACAACCCCGACGTCCGCCAGGCCATGGTGGACGTGGCGAAGTACTGGCTGGACCGGGGCGTGGACGGCTTCCGCTTCGACGCCGCCAAGTACATCTATTTCGGCGACAACGTGAAGTCCGCAGAATTCTGGGACTGGTATCTGGCCCAGCTCCGGGCCATCAAGCCGGACATCTACACCGTGGCCGAGGTGTGGGACAGCGAGGGCATCGCCAATCTCTACACCACCTCCACCAACTGCTTCAACTTCGCCGCCGCCCAGTCCGACGGCATCATTGCCGAGACGGCCCAGGCCGGCGACGTGAACCGCTTCACCTCCTACATTGAAAAATACATCGGCCGATTGGAGAAGATTCGCTCTGACGCCGTGCCGGTGCTTTTCCTCACCAACCACGATATGGATCGTGCCGCCGGCTTCCTCACCGTGGCCAGCGGGCGGATGCAGATGGCCGCCAATCTCTATCTCCTGTCCCCCGGCTCGCCCTTTATCTACTACGGCGAGGAGCTGGGTATGCGGGGCTCCCGGGGCGGCGCCGCCACCGACGCCAACCGCCGCCTGGCTATGCTGTGGGGCGACGGCGACACCGTGGCCGACCCGGAGGGGGCCAACTACGGCGGCGGCCAGGTGGAGCAGACGGCGGCGGACCAGAAGGGCGACGCCGCCAGCCTGTATAGTCACTATAAGCGCCTGCTGATGATCCGGGCCGCCAACCCCGCCATCGCCCGGGGCGAGTACCACGCCCTCACCTTCGAGGGCACCAAGCTGGGGGGCTTCACCGCCACCTATGACGGCACCACCGTCTGCGTGCTGCACAACACCTCCGGCAGCCCCGTCACCGTGGACCTCTCCGCCGCCACCGACCTGGCCTTTACGGACATCCGGGCCCGGGTGGGCCTGGGCAGCGCCACCCTGGAGGGCACCACCCTCACCCTGGAGGGCCAGACCAGCGTAGTGCTGGGCCAGGGAAATGAAGGGTGAGCCTGTCAAAAAACGGCTATGCCGTTTTTTGACAATCTGAAAGCACCGCCGCCGGGATTCCCGGCGGCGGTGCTTTTCGTATGTTATTCTCTTCCGTTTTCCTCCGCCTTTTCCGCGGCGGCGCGGACTTCGTTTAGGGTCATGCCCTCCCGGCGGGCGATGGCGGCCAGGTCATCGTGCTCCCATTTCCGCTTTTCCGCGCCGTAGCCGTGGCTGCGCTTGTAGCCCACGTCCCCCCAGGGGGTGGTCACGGCCCCGGTCTCCCGCTGCAAGGTGTAGCGCTGCATGGTCTGGCGCCGGACGCCGATGGTGGCTGTGTGGCGCAGCATGGCGGAAGCCACCGCCTGTTCATCGCTGGGCCGGCACAGGGCGTGAAGCACCAGGCCGGGCCGGCCCTTTTTCATGGTGGCCGCCACGGTGTACGCCTCCACCGCCCCAGCGTCGTAAAGCCGCTCCATGGCAAAGGCCACGTCCTCGGCGGTCATGTCGTCCAGGTTGCAGCTGAGGGCCGTCACGGTGTCGCCGCTCCCCCCGCTCTCCCCCAGGATGGCCCGGAGGCAGTTGGCCTGGGGGAAGTCCTTTTTGCCCATGCCGTAGCCCACGGCGTCCATGGTCATGGGCGGCAGGGGGCCAAAATCGGTGACGAAATTGGCCAGCAGCGCCGCCCCGGTGGGGGTGCACAGCTCCCCTTCGATGGCGCCGCCGTAGATGGGCACGCCCCGCAGCAGCTCCGCCGTGGCGGGAGCCGGCACCGGCAGCACCCCGTGGGCGCAGCGCACCGTGCCGCTGCCCACGTGGACAGGGGAGGCCGCCACCTTGTCAGGCGACAGCTTGTGCAGCAGCCAGCACGCCGCCGTCACGTCCGCCAGGGCGTCCATGGTGCCCACCTCATGGAAATGCACCTGGTCGATGGGCCGCCCGTGTACCCGGCTCTCGGCTGCCGCGATGGCGCCGAACACCGCCAGCACGTTCTCCGCCACCGCCGGGGGCAGCGTCATGTGGTGCCGCACCAGATGTTCAATATCCGCCACAGTGGTGTGGTGGTGATGGCCGTGGTCGTGGTCATGGTCATGGTCATGGTGGTCGTGGAGGTGTTCATCCTCCTCCTCACCGTGGACCGTCACCCGGAAATGGTGCCCCCGGATGCCGCACTTTTCCGCCGCCTCCAGCGCCATGGTGACGCCGGGGATGCCGATGGCGTTCAGCTCCGCCACCGCCTTTTGGGGGTCGGGCAGCAGGCCCAGCAGGGCAGCGCACAGCATATCCCCCGCCGCGCCCATGGCGCAGTCCAGATACAGCGTTCTCATTTCGTTCCCTCCGGATGGTTGATCATGCCCGCCAGATACCCGGCGCCGAAGCCGTTGTCAATGTTCACCACGCTGACGCCGCTGGCGCAGGAGTTGAGCATGCTCAGCAGGGCGGTGACCCCGCCGAAGGCGGCGCCGTAGCCCACCGACGTGGGGACGGCGATCACCGGGCAGTCCGCCAGACCGCCGATGACGCTGGCCAGCGCGCCCTCCATGCCCGCCACCGCCACGATGGCCCGGGCGGACATAATCTCGTCCACGTGGTGCAGCAGCCGGTGCATCCCCGCCACGCCCACGTCGTACAGCCGCACCACCTCGTTGCCCATCACTTGGGCGGTGAGTGCCGCCTCCTCCGCCACGGGAATATCGCTGGTGCCGCCGGTGGCGATGACCACCTTGCCCGCGCCGTCGGGAGCGGGGATGGGGCCCACCACGGCAATGCGGGCCGCGGGGTAGTAGACAAGCTCCGGCACGTCCGCCAGAGCATCGGCCTTGGCCTCATCCAGCCGGGTAATCAGCACGGTTTTCTGGCCGTTTTGGCGCAGGGCAGCCACGATGCCGGCGATCTGTTCCACCGTCTTCCCGGCGCCGTAAATCACCTCCGCCGCCCCCTGCCGCACCTTTCGGTGCAAATCCACCTTGGCGTAGTCCAGGTCCACAAAGGGCTCTTTTTTCAGCTGCAGCGCCGCGTCCTCCACCGACACCGCGCCACTGCGCACCTGCTGCAAAAGCTGCACTAAATCACGATTCATGGTCGTACCTCTCCATCCAGCAGCACTGCGTCATACCACTGCCGCAGCGTGGTGACAATGGCCTCGCGGTGCTGCATAAACAGGGGAAATTGGTTTTCCCGTAATTGAATCCGGGCCCCGCCGCCGAAAAGCCGCACCCGGAAATCCCGGAAGCCCAGAGACGCCAGATAGTTCTCCGCCCGCTCCGTCCGCTGCAAATCCTCCGCCGTGATGGCGGTGCCGGTGGGGATGCGGGTGGCAAGACAGGCGTAGGCGGGCTTGTCCCAGGTAAAGAGCCCCGCGGCCCGGGATAATTCCCGAATCTCCGCCTTGGTGAGCCCCGCCTCCCGGAGAGGGGAGACCACGTGCAGCTCCCGCAGGGCCGCCATGCCGGGGCGGTCGGCAGCGTCGTCGGAACCGTTGGTGCCGTCGCACAGCAGGGGAAAGCCGTCCGCCGCCGCGGCGGATTGCATGGCGGTGAACAGCTTCTGCTTGCAGAAGTAGCACCGCCGGGGGCCGTTTTCCGTCACGTCGCCGCAGCCCAGCACGTCCACTTCCACCGTGCGGAGGGTCACGCCCAAATCTGCGCACAGCCGGCGGGCGTCCTCCCCCTCAAAGGCGGGCTGAAAGGCGGTGGACACATAGTAGGCCGCCGCGTCGGCACCGCTCTCCGCCGCCGCCCACAGGAGATACGCCGAGTCCACGCCGCCGGAGAAGGCCACCGCCACCTTGCCCTGTGCCCGGAGCCAATCCAGCAGCCGCTGCTGTTTTTGGGCCGCTGTCATTTCAGCAAATCCAGGAAGCTGCCCAGCAGGTCGGCGGACTGGTTGGACTGGGTGGGCTTTTTCTTCTTTTTCTTGCCGGTGGAGGTGGTCTGGGTCTGGCTGCCCAGCAGGTTCAGCAGCACGCCGCCCAATGCGCCGGCGGTGTTGCTGCCGCTGCCGGAGCTGCCCCCCAGCAGGCCGCCCAGCAGGGAGGTGAGGCCGGCGGTGCCGCTGCTGCTCTGGGAGGACTGCTGGCCCAGCAGGCTCATCAGCAGGGGAGCGGCCAGGGCGATGATTTTCGCCGTCTGGGCGGTGGAGAGTCCGGCCCGCTCCGCCGCCTCCTCGGCGGTGTCCGCGGCCTGGTCGCCCAGGAGGTGGCCCACGATCTTGCCGCCGTCGGTCATGTCCACGTGGGAGAAAAAGCCGCCCAGGTCGGCGGTGTCGTCCTTGGCGTGGTCGGTCAGGGCGGCGGCAAAGCCGCTGTTGCCCACCTGCTGCCGGGCCCCCTGGAGCAGGGAGGGCAGCGCGGCGGACAGCACCTGCTGCACCTGCTGCGTGGACGCGCCGGACATGCGGCTGACGCTTTCCAGGGCTTGATCGCCCATGAGGGTATTCACCAAAGTCTTCTGATCCATTTTGATAGCCTCCTGACGTAAATTTTCAGTAATGCCATTATAAAAAACATTTGTCCAAAGGTCAAGGCGGGAAAAGAGGGCCGTTTTTCGCAAAATGGCCTTGTGCCGGAGGCGAAAATCGCCTATAATGGAGGGGAAGACCGACCCGGCCAGCCGGGTTTTGGAAAAAGGAGAGAATTGATTATGGCTGAAACGAAGAAAAAGAAACTGGTAGCCGCCGAGGGCGCGGCCCCCATGAAGCCCGCCAAGCCCGTGGGCAACGCCGGCGGCCTCCGGGCCGGCGCCATCATCCTGTGGCTGCTGGCCATCGGTTTTGAGGTGCTGGCGCTGCTGGTGGTGCTGGGCAAGGTGGATTTGAAGTTCATGTCCCAGATGACCCAGCTGCTGGTGTTCCTGGGCCTGGACCTGGTGTGCGTCATCATCGGCTCCCAGCTGTGGAAGAAGGCCAACCACATCCGCCCCGCCTCCCGTAAGAACGCCTTCACCTTTTGGCTGTGGAACAACATGGGCGTGGTGGTGGCCTGCATCGCCTTCGTGCCCATCATTGTCATCATGCTCACCAACAAGGACCTGGACAAGAAGACCAAGGTCATCGCCGTGGTGGCGGCCATCATCGCCCTGCTCATCGGCGGCGTGGCCAGCTACGACTTCAACCCCGTGTCTCTGGAGGAGCAGACTGCGGCCATCAACGCCATCGACGGCACCGTCTACTGGTCCCGCTTCGGCAAGGTGTACCACACCCATGACGACTGCCAGGCCCTGAACCGCACCGAGGAGCTGACCTACGGCAGCGTGGACCAGGCCATCGCCGCTGGCCGTACCCGCCTGTGCAAGTTCTGCGCAAACCGTGACGACATCACCGACGTGGTCACCGACGGCCGGGTGGAGGAAGCGGTCATCGACACCGTGGACGACGCCGCGTAAAAAATCTTTGCATCCAATAGCCCGGACGCTGGGTGAAACCGGTGTCCGGGCCGCTTTTCCAAAAGGGAGGAATGGGAATGGAGAAAATCGCATTGGTCACCGGCGGCAGCCGTGGCATCGGCAGAGCCGTGGCGGAAAGATTGGCCCGGGAGGGCTACGCCGTGGCGGTGAACTACCACGTGCGCCGTGACTGCGCCGAGAGCATCGTGGCAGAGATTGCCGCCGCCGGCGGCCGGGCCATGGCGGTGCAGGCCGACGTGGCGGAGCGCGCCGCCGTGGCGGACATGGTGCACCGGGTGGAGGACGCCTTCGGCCCCGTGTCGCTGCTGGTGAGCAACGCCGGCGTGGCGGGGCAGGCCCAGTTTCAGGACGTGGGGGAGGAGATGTGGCGCCGGTATTTCGCCGTAAACGTGGACGGGGCGTACCACACCATCCAGGCGGTGCTGCCCCCCATGCTCCACGCCCACGAGGGCTGCATTGTCACGGTGTCCTCCATGTGGGGGCTGCGGGGTGCCAGCTGCGAGGTGACCTACTCCGCCACCAAGGGCGCCCTCATCGCCCTGACCCGCTCCCTTGCCATGGAGCTGGCCCCCACCCACATCCGGGTGAACTGCGTGGCCCCCGGCGTCATCCGCACGGATATGCTGGACGCCCTGCCCCCGGAGGTGCTGCCCCAGCTGGCGGAGGAGACGCCCCTGGGCCGCCTGGGCCGGCCGGGGGACATCGCCGAGGCGGTGGCCTATCTGGCCTCCCCGGGCGCGTCCTTCGTCACCGGCCAGGTGCTGACGGTGGACGGCGGGTTTATTCTTTGAGAGAAGAGAGAAAAGGTGTCCGCTGCGGGGGCGGATGAAAGATAGCCTTCTCCTTGGGGAGAAGGTGGCACGGCCCATCGGGCCGTGACGGATGAGGGGGCGATAACCACCCGGCCGCCGACAATCCGTAGGGCGCGACGACCCGGCGCGCCGCTGCCCGGCGGCAGGTATCATCCACGCCCCGGTGGTTGCGGACAGCGGTAGCAAAATCCGTAGGGGCGCTTCACGAAGCGCCCGTTGCCCGGCGGCAGGTATTATCCACGGCCCGGTGGTGGCGATGCCGTTTGCCATTCATCCGGCGTGGGTGGTGGATGGAGGCGGGGTCGGGCGGAGCAGAGCCCCGCCCCTACGGACGGGTGACGGCCCCCTTTGCCATTCACCCGGGCGTTGGCGGGTATCGTTACCTGGGTACGGGCCGCCGAGTCGTCGGCCCCTACGAACGGTTATCGTTGCCGCCTGCCATTCACCCTGCGCCGCCCCACACCGCCCCATCTTGCAAAAAAAGACGCCGCACGGCGTCTTTTTCCTATCAAAACACAATTACCTTTTCAATTTCCCGCACCACCTGCTCCAATCCGGCTTTATCCTCCGCAGTAAACCGCCCCGGCAGGGGGCTGTCCACGTCCAACACCGCCGCCACGGCCGCGTCATGGTGAATGGGCACCACGATCTCCGACCGGGAGGCGCTGTCGCAGGCGATGTGGCCCGGGAAAGCGTGGACGTCCGGCACCACCACGGTGCGGTCCTTCGCCGCCGCAGTGCCGCACACGCCCCTGGGCGGCTGGATATGGAGGCAGGCCACCTTACCCTGGAACGGCCCCAGCACCAGTGTCCCCCGACGCATCACGTAAAACCCCGCCCAGTTGATATCCGGCAGGGCCTCCCACACCGCCGCAGAGGCGTTGGCCAGCAGCGGCACATACCACCCCTCCTGCTGCCCCAGGGCGGCGATTTGCCCGGCCAAAAGCGTATAATCCGTCATGCTCCCACGCTCCTTTTCCCTTTTTGCCCATTATAATCCGGCGGCAATGCCTTGGCAAGGTATCGCTGGGTGATTCTTTTGGGCAATCTCCACAAGATGCCCCCGTCAATCCGCTGAAAATGTGCGTATTATGCGCATATCATGTTGACAAATCTGAAATCTTGTGGTACTTTAAAGCCATAAAGAGGAACCACAAAACCAGCGGTTACGCAAACAGTAAGGAGGCAGCCATCATGGCAAAGGTTAGCACCAACATCAGTCTTGACGAGGACTTGAAGAAGGAGGCCCAGGCCCTGTTTGCCGAGTTCGGTCTGGACTTGACCACCGCCATCACCATTTTCCTCAAGCAGTCCGTCCGGGAGGGGCGCATCCCCTTCTCCATCCGCAAGGTGAAGGAGCAGCCCCCCGTACAGATTCACATGCCCGCCGAGCCGACCCACCTGATGGAGGTGGTGGACGCCATTGAGAGGCGGATGGGCTGATGACCCCGCAATCGCATAAAAAAGCGCCGCAGCGGACCTCCGCTGCGGCGCTTCTTTGCTGTAGTATTTTATTTGTCGCCTTTATTCTTCTTCACCAGCAGCACCAGTACGCCCACCAGCACGATGAGAACCACCACCAGCAGCGCAATCCACATACCGATGCCGTTGTCACCGGTCCGGGGGCTGTCCGCCATAGCGGGCACAGTCAGCGCCGCCGTCAGCAACGCACAGCAGAGAAGAGAAATCATTCGTTTCATAGGGTTTCCACCTCGAAAATCATTGTTTTACCGGGGACAAGCATACCACACTTTCCGCCCGAAAACAAGCCTTACAGGAAATTCATGGGGTTCAGGAAGGTGCCGTTGAGCTTGATGCGGAAGTCGCAGTGGTTGCCGCTGGACACGCCTGTGGAGCCCATGCGGGCAATCTGCTGGCCCTTGTACACGTGGTCGCCCACCTTCACCAGCAGAGAGCTGTTGTGGCCGTAATAGGTCTGGTAGCCGTTGCCGTGGTCGATGATCACCAGGTAGCCGTAGCCGCCCAGCCAGCCGGAGTGGGTGACGGTGCCGCCGTCGGAGGCGTAGATGGGTGTGCCGTAGCTGTTGGCAATGTCGATGCCCTCGTGGTACGTGCTGGCGCCCCTGATGCCGGTGTTGCGGGGGCCGAAGCGGGAGGTGATGACGCCGCTGCAGGGCCAGCCGAAGCTGCCGGTGGGGAACCAGGAGGGCCGCTCCTTGGTGCCCCGGAGCTGATGCTCGGTGACGGGCTGGAGCAGCGTGGCGGTGGCCACGATCTGCCGGTCGGTCTCCAGACCGTTGATATAGGTCACGTTGGCGCTTACGTCGGCCTTGCCGTACACGCCCTTGGAGATCACCTTGTATTCGCCCTGGTACATGGAGTCGTCGTCGGTGTATTCCACGTCGTAGGGCACGTCGGTGACGTAGTCCTGCCGCTCCACGTTCACCACCGTCAGGTAGGACACCGCGTTGGACACCGTCAGCTCGTCGCCCACCCGCAGCACGCTCCAGTCGTAACCGGGGTTCATGTCCTTGAGCTGGCTCAGCTCAATGCCCAGGTCGGCGCAGATGCCCAGGGGGGAGTCGCCCTTTTTCACCGTGTAGGAGACCTCCGCCTCCTTGGTGTCGTTGAGAAGCTGGGCGATGTAGCCCAGGTTCATCACGTAGTCGTTGGTCACGTATTCCTGCCGCACCTCCGTGCGCTCCACAAAGTAGCTGTCCACGGTGTCGGGGGTGATGTAGCCGATTTTCAGCTGTTCCAGCAGCTCCTCAATGGCGCCGGCGTGGGCCGAGGCCGCCACGGGGCTGTCGTTGACGTACAGCACGTTGGCGTAGGTCACCTGGCCCAGCTGGGCCGTCAGGGCCTGCTGCAGCTGCTCCCGGTCGGTGATGCTGCGCCGGGGCAGGATCTTCTGCTCCATCTGCAACAGCGTCCGGTCCACGGTGTAGTTCTCGTCGCCCAGGGTCTCCCGGGTAACGGCCTCAATGTCGGCCACCACAGCGTTCACCGCCTTGGCCCCGGAGGCGTAGCCCAGGAAATAGTCCTGGTAGCTGACGCTTACGCCCACGGTGTACAGGCTCAGCGCCGCGCAGATCACCGCCACCGCCAGCGCCCCGGTGAGGAAGGCCACGGGATGGAACTTCATCCGCTCCGCCCAGGCCTGCACCGTGCCGTGGCGGTGCATCCGCCGCTTGCGGCGGAAGTGGAGCTTCTCCTTCAGCAGACTGCCCCACATGGGCACCGACCCCGCCACAAACAGCACCATCTGAATCACCGCGTAGTCCGACTCCGGGAAGTGCCGGTGGGGGTTGGCCTTCACCTGGTGGCGGATGTCCCGTTTCAGCTTCTGGTACCGCTCGCCCAGGGTGAGGGGGGCGTTCTTCTTGCCCCGTCGCGTTCTGGCGGGGAACAGGTAGTTCAGCCACTCCGTCAGGTTGTCTGTCAGGATGGAAAGGGGCCCCCGCTTGCGCCGCTTGACGCCCTTGCCCTTCTGGGGCTGGGCGGCCCGCTTGCCCGGGACGGTGCGCTTGCTCTGGCGGGACGCGTATGCTTTTGTATTCTGTCCTGAAGTTTGCTTCATGGTAAGAATCTCACTTAAAATGGTAAAAAATCACTTCTGTCATCTTAGCGCCTTTGCAGGGGAGCGTCAAGTTAAAAAACTGTGAACGCCTTGGGCCAAACGGCCTTATGGCGGCGGGCAATCAATAGATTTTATGTAATTCCCCGATCATGGCGGCCACGGCGTCCTGCCTTGCATCCGGTAAAATATGGATGCCCGGAAGCCGCCTGACCTCCTCGATGGCGTTGACCGGCGCAAAGCCCCGGGCCGCCGCCGTCAGCATGGGCACGTCGTTGGCGTGGTCGCCGGCGCAGTACACGTGGCGGCGGTCGATGCCCAGCATTTCCGCCAGGCGCAGCACCATGCCGCCCTTGTTGGCTCCCTTGGCCGTCAGCTCCACCAGGTGTTCGCTGCTGGGGATCACCTCGTACCCCTCGCTCCAGCGCTGGCTTCGGATGTAGTCCAGCACCGCCTGCAAATCCTCCCGCGGCACCTCGAACAGCGCCTTGCTGAACGGGGAGGGCACGTCCTCCACGCTGGGTGCCGTCATGGTGGGGGCGTGGGTCAGGTGGACGTGCTGCTCCGTCAGGGCGTTGGGGTGCACGGCGTGGATGTTGTTGTCGTCGTGGTAAATCTCCACCGCCGCCTGGGGGAAGGCGTCCAGCACCTGCTGCACGCAGGGCCGCACCGCCTCCGGCAAAAAGGCTTTGTATAGATAGGTTGCCGTGGGGAAATCGTAGATGGCGGCGCCGTTGAACAGCACCGTGGGCCCGTTCATGGGGATGTCCCGCCACACCGGGGCAAAGGCGGGCAAAGCCCGGCCCGTGGCGATGGCAAAGATGCCGCCCTGGGCCATAAAGTCCTCGATGGCCTGCCGGTTGGCGCGGCTCATGGGCGGCGTAGGCAGCCCCAGCCGCAGCGCCTCCTCGGTGTAGACCAGTGTGTTGTCAAAATCGCTGGCGATAAGTACGCCGGAAAACTTACCCATGTCCGCTTATTCCTCGGCGGCGGCACCGCTGCCGCCCTTTCCGCCCCGGCGGCGGGGCCCACGGTGACGGCGGCGTGAGCCACCCTGCCGGGCCTCTCCGCCCTCGCCGTTCTGGGACGGGCTGGCTTCACGGCGCTGGGGCTTGTCGGCTGTCTTTTCGCCGCCATTCTGGGTGGCGTTGGCGCGCGGCTCGTTCTGGCGGCCCTCGCCGCCCCGGCCTCTGCCGCCCCGGCTGCGCCGGCGGCGGCCTCCCTCGGCCTTCTCGCCCTCCTGCCGGGGGGCGTCGCCGGACTTCTCGGCGGCGGGCTTCTCCTCCCGCTTTTCGGGGGTCTGGGGGGCGCGGCTGTCGCCGCTGCGGCCCTTGCCGCCCCGGTTGCGGCGGCGCCGGGCGGAGCGGGCTGCCTGCTCCTCGGCCTCGGTCATGTCGGAGAACAGCGGCGCGATGGCCAGCTCGTCCTGCCCGTCCTCGTCGTCCCGTTCCACGTACCGCTCCGGCCACTTGTCCGGCACGGCAATGCCGTCCCGGCTGCCCTTGCCGTTGCGCAGCACGCACACCTCGCAGTTGTGGTAGCACTTGGGAGCGTCGCTCTGGCCGTCCAGCCGGACGTTCACCGTCTCCTTCAGCAGGTTCACGTCGGACACGTTGCCCGGCCCGTCGGGGGTCACCACGAAGGACTCGTTTTTGGGCATCCGGCGGATGGCGTCCTCATAGGCGTCCTGCTCGTATTTCAGGCAGCACATCAGCCTGCCGCAGGTGCCGCTGATCTTGGTGGGGTTCAGGCTCAGGTTCTGGGTCTTGGCCATCTTGATGGACACGGGCACGAAGTCGTCCATATAGGCGTTGCAGCAGAAGGGCCTGCCGCAGATGCCCAGGCCGCCCAGCATCTTGGCCTCGTCCCGCACGCCGATCTGCCGCAGCTCGATGCGGCTGCGGAACACGCCGGCCAGGTCCTTCACCAGGTCCCGGAAATCCACCCGCCCGTCGGCGGTGAAGAAAAAGAGGATCTTGCTGCCGTCAAAGCTGCACTCCACCCGCACCAGCTTCATGTCCAGGCCGTGCTGGACGATCTTCTTCTGGCATACGGCGAAGGCCTCCTCCTCCCGCTTGCGGTTGTACTCGGCGGTGCGGTGGTCGTTGTCGGTGGCAATGCGCACCACCTGCCGCAGGGGCTTCACCACCGTCTCGTCCCGGACGTCGTGGTTGCCCTCTACGCACTGGGCGATCTCCACGCCCTGGGCCGTCTCCACGATCACGTCCTGGCCCGGGACGATCACCAGGTCCTTGGGGTCAAAATAATAGTTCTTCGTTCCGCTGCGAAAGCGCACGGAAATCACGGTTGTCATCTTCGGTAAACCTCCTGTTGCATAAGGCTCAATAGGGCCCCCAGCACGTGGCCGGGGCCTACGTTGGTCTCACATTCCGCCGCCAGGCGCCGCAGCACGTCCTCCGTGCGCCGCAGCGCGGTGTCGGTCAAAGGGGAGAGGGTGTGGGTGTAGGGCGCAAGGGCGTCATCGGGCGCCTTGCCCCGCCGCTGCAAAAGGGCCTCCGCCGCAATCTGCCACGCCCCCTGCAAGAGGGGCCGCAGCTCCTCCCGCTTGATGCGCCGGTTTTCCAGATCGCACAGGTATTCGGCAAGGCCGGTGGCTTTTTTCCCCGCGATGGCGCGGCACAGCGCCGCCGCCTCCGCCAGGTCGGCGGGCCCCTCGTCGCCCCGCAGCTTCAGCTCCACGCACCGTGACCGCACCGTGGGCAGCAGCCCGTGGGCCGACGATGCGCAGAACAGGAACGCCGCGTATGGCGGCCCCTCCTCCACGATTTTCAGCAGCACGTTCTGGTCCCGCTCGTTGAGCTGCTGGCAGTCGGCAAAGAGATATACCTTCCGCTGCCCCTCGTTGGGCTGCACGTACACGTCCTGCTTCAGCTGCCGCACCGCCTCCACCGTCAGCTCCTTGTGCTCCGTGTCCTGCACGGTGATTACGTCCGGGTGGATGCCCTCCATTACCTTGCGGCAGCTGTTGCAACGAAGGCAGGGGGCGCCGTCCTCCCGGCACAGGTGTGCCGCTGCCACAAACCGGGCCGCCCCCGCCAGATCGCCGGTGCCGGTGAGGATGATGGCGTGGCTCAGGGTATGGCTCGCCGCCGCCGAGCGCACCCGGCGGATGAAGGACTCTTGTAACGGTGCAGCGGTGGTCATGCCTGCCTCCTGCGGGGTTCCGATACCCCTCCCAGTATATAATAAAAGCAGTATAGCACAATTTTGTCCTCCGCCGCAAGAGGGAAAACCGTCCATTCGCCCTCCAAAACCCAAAAATTCCGGCGAAACCCGGGCGAAAAACGAAAAATCCCCCTTGCCTTTGGCGGTAAAAGTCTTTATAATATTAGGGCTGTATAAAAGAAGGTTCCTGAACAATTATTTTTGATGGAGGATAACCAATGAGCAAGAAGTATTGCTATCTGTTCACCGAGGGCAACGCCAAGATGCGTGAGCTGCTGGGCGGCAAGGGTGCCAACCTGGCGGAGATGACCAACATCGGTCTGCCCGTGCCCCAGGGCTTCACCATCACCACCGAGGCCTGCACCAAGTATTACGAGGATGGCCGCCAGATCAACGACAGCATCATGGCCGAGATCATGACCTACATCGAGAAGATGGAGCAGATCACCGGCAAGAAGTTCGGCGATCTGGAGAATCCCCTGCTGGTGTCCGTCCGCTCCGGCGCCCGGGCCTCCATGCCCGGCATGATGGACACCATCCTGAACCTGGGCCTCAATGAGGACGTGGTGGACGTCATCGCCCGCAAGTCCAACAATCCCCGCTGGGCCTGGGACTGCTACCGCCGTTTCATCCAGATGTACTCCGACGTGGTCATGGAGGTGGGCAAGAAGTATTTCGAGCAGCTCATCGACAAGATGAAGGCCGAGCGCGGCGTCACCCAGGACGTGGAGCTCACCGCCGAGGACCTGAAGGAGCTGGCCATGCAGTTCAAGGCCGAGTACAAGGCCAAGATCGGCTCCGACTTCCCCACCGACCCCAAGGAGCAGCTGGTGGGCGCCATCAAGGCCGTGTTCCGTTCCTGGGACAACCCCCGCGCCAACGTCTATCGCCGGGATAACGACATCCCCTATTCCTGGGGCACCGCCGTCAACGTCCAGTCCATGGCCTTCGGCAACATGGGCGACGATTGCGGCACCGGCGTGGCCTTCACCCGTGACCCCGCCACCGGCGAGAAGAAGCTGATGGGCGAGTTCCTGACCAACGCCCAGGGCGAGGACGTGGTGGCCGGCGTGCGCACCCCCATGCCCATCTCCGAGATGGCCGAGAAGTTCCCCGAGGCCTATGAGGAGTTCGTCAAGGTCTGCCACATTCTGGAAGACCATTACCGCGACATGCAGGACATGGAGTTCACCGTGGAGCACGGCAAGCTGTATATGCTCCAGTGCCGCAACGGTAAGCGCACCGCTTCCGCCGCTCTGCAAATCGCCTGCGACCTGGTGGCCGAGGGTATGATCACCGAGCAGCAGGCCGTGACCATGATCGATCCCCGCAACCTGGACACCCTGCTCCATCCCCAGTTCGACGCCAAGGCCCTGAAGGAGGCCACCCCCATCGGCAAGGCGCTGCCCGCCTCCCCCGGCGCCGCTTGCGGCAAGATCGTCTACTCCGCCGAGGACGCCAAGGCCTGGGCCGAGCGGGGCGAGAAGGTGGTGCTGGTCCGTCTGGAGACCTCTCCCGAGGACATCGAGGGCATGAAGGCCGCCCAGGGCATCCTGACCGTCCGCGGCGGCATGACCTCTCACGCCGCCGTGGTGGCCCGCGGCATGGGCAAGTGCTGCGTGTCCGGCTGCTCCGCCATCGTGATGGACGAGGCCAATAAGCAGTTCACCCTGGCCGGCAAGACCTACCACGAGGGCGACTGGCTGAGCCTGGACGGCTCCACCGGCAATATCTATGACGGCGCCCTGCCCACCGTGGAGGCCACCGTTTCCGGCAACTTCAAGACCGTGATGGACTGGGCCGACAAGTATCGCCGCCTCCAGGTCCGCACCAACGCCGACACGCCCGCCGACGCCGCCCGCGCCCGCTCCCTGGGCGCCCAGGGCATCGGCCTGTGCCGCACCGAGCATATGTTCTTCGAGGGCGAGCGCATCGCCGCCATCCGCGAGATGATCTGCTCCGACACCGTGGAAGAGCGCAAGGCCGCCCTGGCCAAGCTGATGCCCATGCAGCAGGGCGACTTCGAGGGCATCTATGAGGCCATGGAGGGCTGCCCCGTCACCATCCGCTTCCTGGATCCTCCTCTGCACGAGTTCGTGCCCACCGAGGAGCGTGACATCGAGCTGCTGGCCCAGACCCAGGGCAAGAGCGTGGCCGACATCAAGGCCATCATCGCCGGCCTCCACGAGTTCAACCCCATGATGGGTCACCGCGGCTGCCGTCTGGCCGTCACCTATCCCGAGATCGCCGAGATGCAGACCCGCGCCGTCATCCGCGCCGCCATCAACGTCCAGAACCGCCACCCCGACTGGCACATGGTCCCCGAGATCATGATTCCCCTGGTGGGCGAGGCCCGCGAGCTGAAGTTCGTCAAGGACGTGGTCTGCAAGACCGCCGATGAGGAGCTGGCCGCCGCCGGCGTGAAGATGGAGTACCTGGTGGGCACCATGATCGAGATCCCCCGTGCCGCCCTCACCGCTGACGAGATCGCCAAGGAGGCCCAGTTCTTCTCCTTCGGCACCAACGATCTGACCCAGATGACCTTCGGCTTCAGCCGTGACGACGCCGGCAAGTTCCTGGGCGCCTACTACGACCGCAAGATCTACGAGAGCGATCCCTTCGCCAAGCTGGATCAGGACGGCGTGGGCAAGCTGGTGAAGATGGCCGCCAAGCTGGGCCGTCAGACCCGCCCCGACCTGCACCTGGGCATCTGCGGCGAGCAGGGCGGCGACCCCGCCAGCGTGGAGTTCTGCCACAACGCCGGCCTGGACTACGTGTCCTGCAGCCCCTTCCGCGTGCCCATCGCCCGTCTGGCTGCCGCCCAGGCTGCCATCAAGGCCGCCGAGAGCAAGGACGCCAAGGTGGAGGAGGTCATCGACGCCGTGGCCGACAAGCTGAACCTGGACGGCGATCAGGTCAATGAGAAGATCAACGCCGCCAAGGCCGTGCTGAAGGACGCCGCCTCCCAGCTGCAGAACAGCGCCAACCTGGCCGCCGACGAGCTGATGGACGTGCTGTCCGCCGGCTTCAAGAGCCTGAAGGCCGGCTGGAACGAGGCCAAGAAGACCTACGGCGAGGAGAAGAACAGCAAGTAATCGCTGGCAACCCTCCCACCCCATAAAGCAAGAAAAGAGCACCGTGCCGCCAGGCACGGTGCTCTTTTTGTGCAATGGCGTCGTAGGGGCCGCCGCCTACCCCAAGGGCACTGGTTCCGGCAGCCGCTCGTACCTCGCGGGCCGTCACTGGCGTCCGGCGGCCCGCCTTCCCCCTGGGGGGAAGGTGTCAGCGAAGCTGACGGATGAGGGGGCGATGCCCGCCCAGGGCGGGTGGATGGTGAATGGTATCGGCAGCCGCGTGTAGGGGCGGGGCTTTGCTCCGCCCGAAAACCCGGCGGCAATAACCAAACCCGCCCGTTGGCGTCAAAAAACTGCCGATTCTCTCCGTAGGGGCGGACGACTCTGTCCGCCCCTTTTCCGCTGACCGCCGGGGCACGGGCAAAGCAGCGCCAGCGACACACCGCGAAGCATGAGCGGTATGTGGAGCCAGCGCCCTTGGGGTAGTGCCGCCCTACGAAATTATCGTGTCCCTTTACGGGCAACCTGCCCAAATCCCATGATTTGACGGCTGTGCCGTCGTGAATTGCCGCTTCGCGGCATGATTTGGCTTCGCCATGAATTGCCCTGCGCCCCTTTCGGGGCGCAGGGCATATTTTATTCAATCGGTATCTTAATCACCACGTCCGACGTGGGATAGGCGGCGCAGGCGTGGACGTAGCCGAAATCCTTGTCGGCGGCCCGGCGTCCGTCGTTCTCCGGGCAGATGTACACGCTGCCCGACAGCACCTTGGTGCGGCAGAAGCCGCACTCGCCGCTGCGGCACCCGGTCTCAATGCGGATGCCCGCCCGCTCCAGGGCCACCACCAGGCTCTCCGTGGCCCGGGCGGGAATCACGTCCTCGTGGATGCCCCGCCGCACGGTGAGCTGATACGTCTTATCCTTGCACTCCTGGGGATAGCCGGGGAAGACGGTGATATCCTTGGCCTGGCCGAACACCTCAAACCGCACCCGCCGCTGGGGGATGTCCAGCTTCTTCAGCTCCTCCCGGAGGAAGCGGTACATCGCCTGGGGGCCGCAGATGAAATAGGTGGTGTCGGGGGCGGAATACTTGCGGATCAGCTCCGCCGTCAAAAAGCCCCGCTCGCCCTGCCAGTCCGGCTCGTCGCCGGACAGCACATGGACGATGTGGACGTGCTCCCCCTCCAGCGCCGCCAATTCATCCCGGAGCGTGATGTCGTCGGAGGCCACAGAGCCGTAGAGGATGGTCAAATCCATATCCAGCGTGCCGTGGGCCACCTCCCGGGCCATGGAGGCAAAGGGGGTGATGCCCACGCCGCCGGCCAGGGCCACCACGTGCCTGGCGTCCCGCAGGGGCTCATAGTAGAACTGGCCGCAGCCGATAAGGCAGCGGAAGGTGTCGCCCACCTTCACGTTGTCGTTGATGTGGTCGCAGATAAAGCCGTCGCCGCGGGAGCGGCGAACGGTAATCTCCACAAAGCCCTTTTCCTGCCGTGCCTGCCAGGGGGCGGAGGAGATGGAGTAGGGCCGGGAGATGAGGCTGTCGCCCATGGGGAAGTCCACCACCATGAACTGGCCCGCGTAGAAGGGAGGCAGCTTGCCGCCGCCCACCTTTTCAAACCGCACCGTCTTGGCGGTCTTGGAGGCGTCGCGAATCTCCGTCACCACCATGTCCAGCTTGCCGGGGTGCCACTCCCGGGCCACGTCGCCGATGGGGTCGGTCCGCACCGGGGTGGAGGACGCCTGCGCAAAGGCCGCCAGCCGGGCCTTGGTAACCCGGGACGCGCCGCCCACGTCCTTCAAAAAGCCTTTTACCTTCATTTCGCCGCCTCCTCTGCCATGGTATCCAGTACATTTTTCGCCGCCTTGCGGCCGTTGGTCACGGCGGGGCCCATGCCGTCGCCGCTGATCTGGTGGGCGCCGGAGAATTCCAGATGCCGGATAAACCGCTCCGCCTCCGCCGTCTGCAGCCGGGCCACGATGTGGTCCTCCATGGTGTGGGCGTAGCCGTAGATGCAGCCGTTCCACATGCCGGTGTAGTGGGCCACGGTCATGGGCGTCTCAATGACGATTTCCAGAATGTGATCCAGCAGGTTGACCCCCAGATATTCGCTCATGGTGTCAATCATCTGCCGGGCCACCTCATGCTTCACCCTGTCGTACTCGTCGGCGGACACGGTTTTCCAACCATCCACCCGGGGCAGGGTGGTGATGGAGTAGGAGCAGGTGCCCTCGGGGGTCACGCCGGGGTTGCCCAGGTTGTGGCAGATGCAGGTGAGATAGCGGTAGGGCCCCAGGCCCTTCAGCTCGCCATACAGCTTGTCGGTGTCCATGGTGTCGCCCCGGAATACGCTGTAATCCTTGATGCCCAGCTCTTCGGCGGGCCTGTCCAGAATCATCACCACCGAGAAGGCCGTCAGGCTCAGCCGCCGCCCGTTCACCATCTTGATGGCCTCGGGGGGCACGGCGTCTGCCGGCTCGACCATGTGGGTGTACACGCTGTTGGGGTAGGCGGAGGAGATGACGTAGTCGCCGTAAATCTCGTCGCCCCGGGCGGTGCGCACGCCGTAGGCCTGGCCGTCCTTCACCAGAATCTTGTCCACGTGCTGGCGGTACTCAATCTGCACGCCCATGGCCTCCGCCCGCTCCGCCATTTTCAGGCTCATCTCGTGGCTCAATTTCTTGGGGATGTAGGAGCCGTAGCCCACGTAGTCCGCCATCAGCACGGAGAAGATGGTAAACGGCAGCTCCCGGAACCCGGTGCCCACGTAAATCCAGTAGGGGGCCAGCAGGTCAAGGGCCTTCTGGGGCAGGCCGAAGGTGTCCAGCACCTCCTGGGTGGAGTAGCCGGCGGTTTTCACAAAGTCGGGGTGCTTCAACAGCATCTGGGGCTTGCTCATGGGGTGGATGCTCAACTCATTCACGCTGTTGAACACCCGGTCGCACAGCTGCAGCACCGCCAGCACCTTGTCGTAGGTGCCGGGCACGGCGCCGTCCACCTCCCGGGCGAAGGTCTCCAGCCCCGGGTGCAGCGTCACCTCCAGCCCCGGCAGGGAGGCGTGATAGGCCTCGGGGACTTTCAGCCATTCCACGTCCACGCCCATGTCGTCGAAGAACTTGCCCACCTTCAGCCGGTGGTTCTTCTCGCCGATGGACATCATCTCGTGGAGGGTGGCCTCGATTTCGATGCCGCCCCGGACGTAGCTGGTGGCCAGGCCGCCGGGCAGATTGTGGCGCTCCAGCACCAGCACGCTCTTGCCCTTGTCGGCCAGCATCAGCGCCGCGCTCAAGCCCGCCAGAGCCCCGCCGATGACGATCACGTCATAGTGGTCTCGGTAAAATTTCATGTTCGTTCCCTCTTTCAAAAGGGGGCGTGGCACGCACCCCTTCCATTATAAAAAAGCATCGCAGATTTCGCGCCTCGCAAGGCGCGAACCAGTGAAATAAAATTTCTGACGACATGCGCGTCAGAAATTTTACTTCTCAGCCCACGCAGTGTGCGAGCGGAAGCGAGTGCGCGAAGTGGGCTGCCATTCCATTTTCACATAAATGGCTGTGCCATTTATGTGAAGGTTATTTGAGGGGCGCGATTTACGCGCCCCTCAAATAAGTAAGCTTAGAAGAAGCGCTCCACCAGCTCGCGGGAGTACTCCGCCGTCTCGTCCATGTCGCCGAAGGACATGATCTCGCCGGCATAGAAGGTGTCGTATTTGCCCTGCATGGCCTCCACCTTGTCGTACCAGCCGTCGGCATAGTCGGCGGAGAAGACGTGGGGGAAGTAGTACACCGACCACTCGTTGATCACGTTGGAGGCGGGGTTGCGCATGGTCTTCAGGTCGTCCAGCACCATCTGGCGGCACTTGTCGTAGGGCACCTCCGCCATATCCTTGTGCTTGCGCAGGGCGTAGGTGGTGATGACCTGGTCCACCGTGTCCTTCCACCGGCGGTAATACACCATCAGGTGGCCCAGCCGCTCTTTCACCATGTTGTCGAACACGTAGTAGCTGATCTCCGGGTGATCCTCGGGCTTGGTCTCCACGGCCAGCACGTCGTAGCGCTCGTAGTCGATCTTGCTGAACAGGGCCTTCTCGTCCTCCCGGGCGTCGAAGTAGTCCACCATGCCCACCAGGCCGTCGCTGCGGCTCTCCTTGTTGGGCACGTACAGCGGCGCGGTGACAATGATCTTGTCATACTCCTCCACCTGGCCGTTGACGGTGACGTACACCTTGCCGTCCCGGCGCTCCACGGCGGAGATGGCGCTGTTCAACCGGGCGGGGTTCTTCAGATGGGCGTTGAGCTGCTCCCAGATGTACTGGGTGCCCTCCTTCCAGGTCCACAGGTTCACCTTCACGAAGTTCATGGTGGTCTGGAAGTCCAGGTATTTCAGCACGTAGGCAGCGGGAATCTCGTCGAAATAGCCGTAGCCGAAGGAGGTGTAGGGCCCGATCCAGATGTCCTGCACCAGCTCCACGCCGTTCTTGCGGCAGAACTCGCTGAAAGGCAGGCACAGATCCTTCAGGTTGGGGTTCTCGCCCTGGACGGGCTCACGGCCCGGCGTCACGGCGAAGCCGTCGTACCGGCCCTCCGCCACGCCCCGGTGGCCGTTGACGTCGTAGCCCTTGTACTTGGTCTCCAGCAGCTCGCCGAACACCTTCAGCTGATTCTTCATCTTCAGCAGCCGGGGAATCTTGAGAATGTTCTTCTTGGGCTCAAAGGGCTCGATGACCTTGCCGGTCTTGTCCTTGTAGTTGCGGTTCAGCTTGGGGCCGTCGTGGGTGATGCCGCAGAAATCCTCCACGTCCTTCACGGCGTAGTAAGAGGGCACGCCCATGATGGCGCCCATCTCGTAGCGCCGGCCGTTGTAGTGGGGCGACCAGCACTTGCCGCCCACCCGGTCGTTCTTCTCCAGGATGGTGTAGTTCTCGTACCCCTTCTTCTCCAGGTACATGCCGGCGGAAAGGCCGGCGGGGCCGCCGCCGATGATGCAGATGCGCATATTCTTATCCATGCTGAGAACCTCCTCATGTGTTATTGTGAAGCCGTCTTCACAACTCTTGGTGTAATTGTATCACACCAAAATGCGAATTGCATCATTTTTTGTAAAAAAAGCGAAAATCTGTCTTTGCATTACCGCCGGGATATGCTATACTCTTTATTAAGTAGACTCCCCGCTTGCGCCCAAATGGACGCCGGGGGCAAAAGACACCATCGGGAGGGCCGTATTCATGCGCTTTTTCGACTTTGCCGAGCTGCTGACCCACTATGCCCGCACCACCCCGGAGGCCCCCGCCCTGCGGTATGAGCGCGCCGGCCGGGTGGAGACCATGGACTATCTCACCCTGCTCACCACGGCGGAGCGCCGCTCGGAGGCGCTGCGCCGCAGCGGCTGCACCTGCCTGGGCGTGTTCACCGACGGCACCGTGGAGTGCGTGCTCACCATCTTCGGCGCTGTGCTCTCAGGTATTCAGGTGGTGCTTTTGGACGAGGACACCCCCGAGGAAAAGCTGCCGGGCCTGCTGGAGTATACCGACGTAGACCGGCTCTGGGGCGATGTGGATTTGGTGGAGAGCCTGACCCCCACTCTCCATGGCGGGGTGAAGGACGGCGCGGGGAAGCTCCTCTTCTTCACCTCCGGCACCACCTCCCAGTCCAAGGCGGTGGTGCTGACGGAGCGCAGCCTCTGCGCCAGCGCCTATAACGGCGGCGCCCTGCTGCCGTTGGAGCGCGGCGACGTGCTGCTGTGCCAGCTGCCGCTGTGCCATGTGTTCGGCTTTGTGTGCGGCCTTCTCTGGGGCCTCTCCTGCGGCGCCTGCGTGGCCCTGGGCCGGGGCCGGCGCCACTATCTGGACGACTGCGCCTTCTTCCGCCCCACGGCGCTGGCGGCGGTGCCGCTGCTGCTGGGCTTTTTGCTGCGGCAGCAGGCGCTGAATCCCGGCCTTAAACTGGTGCTGGTAGGCGCGGGGGACTGCCCCGCCTCCCTGTTGGAGGCCGCCCGGGCCACCGGCGTCCGGGTCAGCTTCGGCTACGGCCTTACGGAGACCAGCTCCGGCGTGGCATTGTCCCTGGGGGATGAGCCCTATGCCATGACCGTCTGCCCTGACGACACCGTCACCCTGGCCGAGGACGGGGAGATATTGGTCTACGCACCCACCTGCCTGATGCAGGGCTATTATAAGCGGCCCATCGACACCGACATCGCCATCCAGGCCGGCGTGCTTCGCACCGGCGACCTGGGTGTCATGGACGACAAGGGCCTTTTGCACGTGATCGGCCGGAAAAAAGACGTGCTGGTGCTCCCCGACGGCACCAAGCAGTTCCTGCCGGAGTGCGAGGGGGAGCTGGCCGCCCTCCTGGGGGGCGGCGACTTTGCCCTGGTGCTCCACCGGGGCCGGGTGGCCCTGGCCCTCTACGGCGACCAGCGCAGCGACGAGCAGCTTTGGCAGTGCCTGGCCCCCTACCAGGCCGCCCGGCCCCGTGGCCAGCAGATTGCCGCCATTTTGCGTCAGACGCAGCCCTTGCCCCGCACCGCCACCGGCAAGGTAAAACGCTGGGAATTGAAAGGAAGGATCGGCTATGACCAGGAGTGAGATTTTAGAGCGCACCAAAAAGGTGATTTACGACAGCGTCCCCGAGTTGGAGGGCGTGGACTTGCAGGAGGACACCGTGGTCAACACCGACATGGGCATGGACTCCATGAACTTCATTCTGGTGATCTGCCGCCTGGAGGCGGAGTTCGACGTCCGCATCCCCAACCGCCAGTGGAGCAAGCTGTCCACCCTGGGCCAGGTCATCGACGCCATCGAGAAGCGCCTGCCCAATGGCTGATTGCTACCGCCGGGAGCTGCTGCTGGGCAGCCAGCACGTGGACTGCTGCCGCCGGCTGCGCACGTCCACCCTTTTCGCCCTGCTGCAAAACGCCGCCATCCGCCACACCGAGTCCCTGGGCATGGGCCGGGATAAGACGCTGGATCGGGGCCTTTTGTGGGTGGTGGGCCGCCAGTACGTGGAGATTGCCCGGATGCCGGTATATGATGAGCGCATCGTCCACACCTCCTGGCCCGGCGACACCCTGCGTGTCCTGTTCCCCCGGTACGATGAAATCACCGACGAGGCGGGGAACACGCTGCTCCGCGCCTCCGCCGTGTGGACGCTGATGGACGGCGAGAGCCGGTCGGTGGCCTTCCCGGAGGAGTACGGCGTGGCCATCCCAGGGGTGAAGCGGGGCGGCGAGCTGCCCCTGCTGCCCAAGATCGTCCCCATCCCCACCACGGAGTCCTTCACCTTCACCGTGCCTTACAGCTACGTGGACATCAACGGCCACATGAACAACACCCGCTATTTTGACGTAGTGGAGGACAATCTGCCCTGCCAGTCAGCCCCCCGGGCCATCCAGGTGGAGTACCTCTCCGAGGTGCGCCGGGGCGAGACGCTGCGTGTGCAGTGGGGCAGGGAGGGGGAGCGCATCTTTCTCTCCGGGGAGACGGACCGCCCCTGCTTCCGCATGAGTTTGCAGTATAATAATAAGGAGTAATACCATGGAATCCATCCGCATCATCGAGCTGAAAGAGAGCATCTTTGCCGACAATAACGCCGACGCCGACCGCCTGCGCCAGCAGCTCAAGCAGCAGGGCACCTTCCTGCTGAACCTCATGTCCTCTCCCGGTTCCGGCAAGACCAGCACCTTGAAGCGCACCATCGCCGCGCTGAAGGACGACCTTTCCATCGGCGTCATGGAGGCGGACATCGACTCCGACGTGGACGCCGCCGCCATCGCCGCCACCGGCGCCCGCGCCATCCAGCTCCACACCGGCGGCATGTGCCATCTGGACGCCGATATGACCCGCCAGGGCCTCACCGAGTTCGGCACCGAGGATTTGGACCTGGTGGTGCTGGAGAATGTGGGCAACCTGGTGTGCCCCGCGGAGTTCGACACCGGCGCCGTGAAGAACGCCGTCATCCTCTCTGTCCCCGAGGGCCACGACAAGCCCCTGAAATACCCCCTCATGTTCGAGGTGGCGGACGTGCTGATTGTTAATAAAATCGACGTCCTGCCCTATTTTGATTTCGATTTGGATAAGCTCACCGAGTACGCCCACATGCGCCATCCCGGTCTGCCCATTTTCCCCGTCTCCGCCAAGACCGGGGAGGGCATGGACGCCTGGACCGACTGGCTGCGCCGCCAGGTGGCGGAGTGGAAACAATAAATCACCCACAGCGAGAGGAGAGAGGGCCATGGTAAAAGAAGTCAACCCCATGATTCACGTCAACGAGCGCGACTACCCCGTTACCGACCATCACTGCGACGACCCCGAGAAGAAAAAGCTGCTTTTGAAGCTCTCCCGCATGATTACCGACAACATCCCCCGCAAGCTCCCCGGCGGCATGAAGGAAAACCACATGGATTTCTGGATTCTGGACCGGCTGCTGACCAAGGATGAGGTCAGGTTCATGATCAGCTTCCAAAAGCGCCGCACCGGCCGCACCACCGCCTGGCTGGCCCAGGCCAACCACATGACCGAGCCGGAGGCCCAGAAGATCATCGACCACCTGCTGTGGATCGGCATCATCGAGCAGAACCGGGATAATCCCGACCAGCACATCCAGTATTGGATTCCCAAATGGGTGGTGGGCTCCGGCGAGTACATGGTGGAGCATCCCACCCTCACCGACACCAACCCCGAGGTGGCCACCATGTTCAACCTGGCCCCCCAGGAGCCCTTGGAGCTGGCGGCCAAGCTGGTGCCCCCCGGCGGCGCCGGCATCGGCATGCACGTCATCCCCGTGGAGCAGGCCATCGACGGCGCCTCCACCTCGGTAAGCGTGGAGCATTTGAGCCACTGGCTGCAAAAGTACGACAAGTTCTGCGCCATGGTCTGCGCCTGCCGCAAGGCCCAGCGGGTCCGGGGCGAGGGCGTGGGCGACATCGAGGGCTATATGTGCATCGGCCTGGGCGACATCGCCGAGTTCCTGGTGGAGTCCGGCAAGGACGCCCATTACATCACCCGGGAAGAGGCCATGGAAATCATCCGGCGTGCCGAGGAAAAGGGCTACGTCCACCAGATCACCAATCTGGACGGCCCAGACCGCATCGTGGGCATCTGCAACTGCTCCCCCGGCAGCTGCTACGGCCTGCGTACCTCCCAGCTGTTCAACACCCCCAATATGTCCCGCAGCGCCTACCGCGCCCATGTGGACGCGGAGAAGTGCGTGGCCTGCGGCAAGTGCGTGGAGGTATGTCCCGCCGGCGCCGCCCGCTTAGGCCAGAAGCTGTGCCGCAAGGACGGCTCCAAGGTCATGTACCCCATGCACGACCTGCCCGACGACAACGTGTGGGGCCCCGACCGCTGGGATCGGGACTACCGCGACCACAATAAGCTGAACTGCTACGACTCCGGCACCTCCCCCTGCAAGACCGCCTGCCCCGCCCATCTGGCCGTCCAGGGCTATATCCGCATGGCCGCCGAGGGCCGGTATGACGAGGCCATCCGCCTCATCCGCCAGGATAACCCCTTCCCCGCCGTCTGCGGCGCGGTGTGCAACCGCCGCTGCGAGGACCGCTGCACCCGGGGCACCATCGATAAGCCTGTGGCCATTGATGAGATTAAAAAGTTCCTGGCCCAGTGGGAGCTTCAGCATCCCGAGAACTACGTCCCCAAGTGCCAGAATATGGAGGGGCAGCAGTGGACCGACTTCCCCATCGCCGTCATCGGCGCTGGCCCGGCGGGCCTGAGCTGCGCCTACTATCTCCGCCAGGAGGGCTACCCCGTCACCGTGTTTGACCGGGAGCAGCGCCCCGGCGGCATGCTGATGAACGGCATCCCCAACTTCCGTTTGGAGAAAAAGGTCATCGAGGCGGAGATCGACATCATCCGCCGCATGGGCGCCGAGATTCGCTGCGGCGTGGACGTGGGCCGTGACGTCACCCTTGACCAGCTTCGCGCCCAGGGCTATAAGGCGTTCTTCATCGCCACCGGCCTCCAGAGCGGCGGCAAGCTGGGCATCCCCGGCGACGACGCCCAGGGCGTCCTCCCCGGCATCGAATTTGCCCGCCGCGTCAACCAGGACAGCACGGCGCGCCTGAGCGGCAACGTGGTGGTCATCGGCGGCGGCAACATCGCGGCCGATATCGCCCGCACCGCCGTCCGGGCCGGCGCCGCCAAGGTGGACCTCTACTGCCTGGAGGACTACGACCACATGCCCATGGGCCCCGAGGACCGGGAGGACGTGGAGCGCGACGGCATCACCATCCACGCCGGCTGGGGCCAGACCGCCATCGACACCGAGGACGGCAAGGCGTCCGCCATCCACTTCCGCCGCTGCCTCAGCGTGAAGAACGCGGAGGGCCGCTTTGACCCCAAGTTTGACGATAACGACACCCTTTCCCAGCCCTGTGATACGGTGCTCTACTGCATCGGCCAGCGCCCCGACCATGGCGACCTTTTGAAGGGCACCAAGGTGGCCTACCGCTTAAACGGCACCATCCAGGCCGACCCCGTCACGCTGCAAACCGGCGAGAGCGATATTTTCGTGGGCGGCGACGTGTACACGGGGCAGAAGTTCGTCATCGACGCCATCGCCGCCGGCCGTGAGGCCGCCGTGTCCATCAACCGCTACGTCCACCCCGGCCAGAGCCTGACCATCGGCCGCGACCTGCGCACCTTCATCGAGCTGGATCGTGACGACATCAAGGTGGAGAGCTACGACAACGCCCAGCGCCAGATGCCCGGCCTGCGCCCCGGCGACGCCACCGCCACCTTCGACGACCTGCGCCTGCCCCTCACCGAGGAGCAGGTGAAGCGGGAGGCGGGGCGGTGCCTCAAGTGCGGCGCCACCACCGTGGATTTGAACCAGTGCATCGGCTGCGGCCTGTGTACCACCCGCTGCCAGTTCGACGCCATCCACCTTACCCGCGACCTGCCTGCCGCCAGCGACATGCACACCGCCGAGGAGATGATGAAGGTGGTGGGCCCCTACGCCCTGAAACGCGGCATGAAGATTCTCAAGAAAAAGATCACCGGCAAGTCCGATTATCCCACGGAGCAGTAATTTTTTCCCGAGCCAAATTTCCCCATTTTGAAAGGAGAGCACCAAATGACCCGCGACGAAAAAATTTTCAAATTAGGTAAAATCATCACCGACCGCAAGGAGATCCTCCTTGGCCTGGAGAAGATGTCCACCGAGTCCCCCGAGTATTGGGGCATCGACTGCGGCCTCCAGTACGCCGAGCGCCGCTACGGCAAGGACGTGGCCGACGACTGTCTGGACGTGGCCCTGCAAATGGGCAAGCGCAAGCCCAAGACCTTCGCCCAGTTGAAGGCCCTGTCCGGTCTGGATGACGAGCGCCTTGCGCTGGTGCTGGAGGCCCTGTGCCAGGCCAGTCTGGTGGAGTGGCATTTCGAAAATCTGGACGGCAAGAACCCCAACCATGAGAAGCGCTGGGTGCTGGATATGTTCGTGCCCGGTAGCGCCGAGATCATGACCATGCGGCCGGAGATCTCCCCCGTCACCCCCCAGGTGGCCGACTTCTTCGAGCGCATGACCTACCTGCCCCTGGCGGGCATCACCCAGATGGTGCCTCCCGGCGGCGCCGGCATCGGCATGCACGTCATCCCCGTGGAGCAGGCCATTCCCGCCAACTGTGAGTCCCTGCCCGTGGAGCATTTGAGCCACTGGCTGAAGAAGTACGAGGGCCACATCGGCGTGGGCATCTGCTCCTGCCGCAAGCAGCAGCGCATCCGCGGCGAGGGCTCCGGCGACATCGAGCAGTATTGGTGCATCGGCGTGGGCGACTTTGCCGACTACTGCCGCGAGACCGGCATGGGCCACGACATCACCTATGATGAGGCCATGGAGATTCTCCACAAGGCCGAGGAGCGTGGCTACGTCCACCAGATTACCAACATCGACGGCGAGAATAAGATTTTCGGCCTGTGCAACTGCGCCGTGGGCGTGTGCAACGCCCTGCGCACCTCCCAGCTTTTCAACACCCCCAATATGTCCCGCTCCGCCTACACCGCCCAGGTCACCACGGAGAACTGCGTGGCCTGCGGCAAGTGCGTGGAGGTATGTCCCGCCGGCGCCGTCCGCCTGGGCCAGAAGCTGTGCACCAGCCACGGCGAGATGGAGTATCCCAAGCAGCCCCTGCCCGACAACAACGTCTGGGGCGAGGACAAGTGGAACTGGAATTATAAGAACGAGAACGGCGTCATCCAGACCTGGCCCACCGGCACCGCCCCCTGCAAGGCCGCCTGCCCCCTGCACATCGGCATCCAGGGCTATATCAAGCTGGCCGGCGAGGGCAAGTACCGGGAGGCGTTGGAGCTCATCAAGAAGGACAATCCCTTCCCCGCCGTCTGCGGCGCCATCTGCCGCAAGTACTGCGAGGACGAGTGTACCCGGGGCACCGTGGACGAGGCCCTGGCCATCGACGATATCAAGCAGTTCATCGCCGCCCAGGATTTGAAGGCGGAGCACCACTATGTCCCGCCCATGAACTCCTCCACCCGCGAGAAGTTTGACCAGAAGATTGCCATCATCGGCTCCGGCCCCGCCGGCCTCTCCTGCGCCTACTTCCTGGCCATCGAGGGCTATTCCCCCGTGGTGTTTGAAAAGGACGCTGTCCCCGGCGGTATGATGGTTACCGGCATCCCCAACTTCCGCCTGGAAAAGGACGTGGTCAACGCCGAGATCGACG
>CAMKGX010000016.1 GCA_946412355.1 uncultured Clostridia bacterium | reverse complement strand
TGACGGCATTCACAGAGACTGCAAATGAATTTGCGCAATTATCTTGACAGTACCGGCCTTTCGTGGAGAAAGACATAAGTAGTTTAGAGCATACGCGATGGAGATGTCAATATCATGTTGTATTTGCGCCAAAGTATCGAAGATTGGTGATATACGGGCAGATAAAGAAGGACATAGGTCAGATACTACGGAAAATATGCGAGCAAAAGGGGGGAAAATAATAGAGGCAGAAGCATGCCCTGACCATATCCACATGCTGATAAGCATTCCGCCAAAGTTCAGTGTGGCGGAAGTAATGGGGTATCTAAAAGGCAAATCAAGTCTGATGATATTTGACCGACATGCGAATTTGAAGTACAAGTACGGCAATAGGCATTTCTGGGCGAGAGGCTATTATGTGGATACGGTAGGACGAAACAAAGAGGCAATCAAGAAATACATCCAAAACCAGCTCAAAGAAGATGAGATGGCAGATCAAATGACGATAAAGGAATACTACGATCCGTTTACAGGGGAGGAGTATCCGAAACGGGGCAAAACTGGGAACCCGTTTACGGGTAGCCAGAAAACGAAGGCAAAGTAAGCAGCCCCTTTAGGGGCGGCCCGAGATGAATGCGCGGTCGGCAAACCATTCGGGCCCCTTAAGGGGCTGCTGGTTAAATGCCCTTATAGGGCGAAATCAAGCCTCCGGCTTAGCCGGAGGTCCTGACTCGCCTGCGGCGAGTGATATTGCTTCGCAGTTATATTCGGCTTACGCCGAGTTATATTGCGCTTCGCGCAGTTTTGAGGCGAATATAATATCACTGCGCCCCAGGCGCAATATAACTGTCCCGAAGGGACAATATCACTGCCGCCAAAGGCGGCAATAGCACTTGAAAGCTCGTGAGTACGAAACCACTTGGCAAAACCGTCAATCCATCTTTTTCGTACCCTATTGACAACAAAAATCCCGAAACCAACCGGTTTCGGGATTTTTTGTCGCCATTTTTCAACTTTTCAACCACATTATTTTTCCAACGCAAATCCTCTGCACCCCACACCCACCCTCCATGTTGAATCATGTTGAATAGAAGCGAAACCCCATATCAAATCCCCCCACAAAAGCAAACCAGCGGCAGCCCATTGCCCGGGCCGCCGCCCACGTACTGCTTCCCACCAAAAAAAGAGTGCAACCGCTGCCAAAATAGTGTATGATATGGTATCATAGAGAAGAATCGGGTTTTCACCCCAAAAAAGGAGGGCTGCGCCATGGTGCTGACAGTACACGGCGAAGGCGGCTACCAAGTCCATATTGACCGGGGCCTGCTGCACCGTGCCGGGCCGCTGCTGGCCCCCATCGCCCGGCGCTGGGCCGTCATCACTGACGACACCGTGGCCCCCCTCTATGGGGACGCCCTCTGTGGGAGCCTTGCCGCCGCCGGTCTCGCCGCCCAGGTGTTCACCGTCCCCGCCGGGGAGGGCAGCAAGACCCTGGCCCGCTACGAGACCCTGCTTCGCGCCCTGGCGGAGGCGGGCTTCACCCGCTCTGACGGCGTCATCGCCCTGGGCGGCGGCGTCATCGGCGACCTGGCGGGCTTCGTGGCCGCCACCTGTCTCCGGGGCCTGCCCCTGGTGATGGCCCCCACCACCCTCCTGGCCCAGGCGGACAGCGCCGTAGGCGGCAAGGTGGGCCTGGACGCCCCCTGGGGCAAAAACCAGATCGGCGCCGTCTACCGCCCCCGCCTGGTGCTGGCGGACACCGCCGCCCTGGACACCCTCCCGGCCCGCCAATTCTCCTGCGGCATGGCGGAGGTCATCAAGTACGGCATGGCCTGTGATGGGGAGATCCTCACCATGTTGGAAAAGGAGCTGCCCCCGGAGGTCTGGATCCCCCGGTGCCTGACCGCCAAAATCGCCCTGGTGGAGCAGGATGAAATGGACCGGGGCCCCCGCCATCTGCTGAATTTCGGCCACACCTTTGGCCACGCCTACGAGGCTCTGGGGGGCTACGCGACCTACACCCACGGCGAGGCGGTGGCCGCCGGCATGGCGGCCATGCTGCGCTGGCAGCAGGGCAGGGGGGAGGATGTGTCCCAGAGCCTTGCCCGGCTGCTGCCCCTGCTGGAGAAATACCATCTGCCCGCCGCCATCCCCTGCGATACAAAGGCCCTGGCGGGCCTCCTGCGCAGGGATAAAAAGGGCAGCGGCGACGGCATCCGCATCGTCACCCTCTCCGCCCCCGGCCACGGCGAAATGCGGCGCGTCTCCTGGGATGAACTAATGGAGGGCCTGGCATGAACGTATTGCTCCCAGGCGGGCAGCTTAACGGCCACGTCACCGTGCCCCAAAGCAAAAGCCTGCTCCATCGCCATCTCATCTGCCGTTTTCTGGCGGACGACCATATAGAAAATGGTTCCGGCGGTGATGACATAGCCGCCACCCGAACCGTGCTTCGCGGCCTTCAATCGGGGGAAACCACCCTGCCCTGCGGCAAAAGCGGCACCACGCTGCGGCTGCTGCTGCCTGTGGCCATGGCCCTGGGCAAGGTGGGCGTCACCTTTTCCTGCGACCCCCAGCTGCTGCGGCGCCCCGTCCCCGCCCCGCTGCCCATGGAAAAGACGGCGGCGGGCTACCGCGTCACCGGCCCTCTGACGCCGGGCCGCTACGCCCTGGCGGCGGACGAGACCTCCCAGGTCATCAGCGGTCTGCTGCTGGCCCTGCCCCTTTTGAACGGCGATTCGGAAATCATTCTCACCACCCCCGTCGTCTCCCGACCCTACCTCACCATGACGGTGAAAACTATGGCTCGCTTTGGCGTCACCGTCTCCGAGACTTCCACCGGCTACCGCGTCCCCGGCGGCCAGCGCTACCGCGCCGCCCCTATGGCCCCGGAGGGGGACTGGTCGGCGGCGGCCTGGTATGTGGTCTATAACGCCTTGCGGGGCGAGGATGCCGTCACGGTGGACAATTTGACTCTGCCCTCCCTCCAGGGGGACAGTGCCGTCATGAATTATGTAAACCGATTGCCGGAGAATGTCACCCTCTCCGACACTCCGGATTTGCTGCCGCCTCTGGCACTGCTGGCAGCGTTGCAGCCGGGAAAAACCACCCGCTTCACCGGCGGCGCCTTTCTCCGGGGCAAGGAGAGCGACCGCCTTGCCGCCACCGCCGCCCTGCTCAACGCCCTGGGGGGCACCGTGGAGGAGACGGCGGACGGCCTGACCGTCACCGGCGTTTCCCGCCTTCGGGGCGGCGCCGTGGACAGCCGGGGTGACCACCGCATGGCCATGCTGGCGGCCTTTGCCGCCCTGTTTGCCACCGGCCCGGTGGCGCTGCAAGATGCCCAATGCGTCACCAAATCCTATCCCCTGTTTTGGGAGGACTATACCCGCTTAGGCGGCAAAAGGGAGGTGCTGGCCCCATGATGGAATATACCCTGTTCGGCGAGTCCCACGGCGGCGTGGTGGGCGTGGTGCTGGAGCACGTGCCCGCCGGTATCCCGGTGGATGACGGCTTCACCGCCGCCCAGCTGCTGCGCCGTGCCCCCCGGGGCGCTGCCGCCACCGCCCGCCGTGAGACGAATGAGGTGGCCTATCTCTCCGGCATCTTTGAAGGCAAGACCACCGGTATGCCCCTGGTGGCGGTGCTGCGCAACGGCGACGTCCGTCCCGGCGACTACGAGGCCCTCCGCCGTCTGCCCCGTCCCGGCCATGCCGACTACGCCGCCTTTGTCCGGGCATCGGGCCATCAGGACTACCGGGGCGGCGGCCACTACTCCGGCCGTCTCACCGCCCCCCTGGTGGTGGCGGGCGCCCTGGCGCTGACCTACTTAAAAGAAAAAGGCATTGCCGTCTCCGCCCATGTGGTGGACGAGGCAAATCTCCGCGCCCGGGCAGAGAAAGTCCGGACGCGGGGGGACAGCGTAGGCGGCCAGGTTGCCTGCACCGTCACCGGCCTCCCCGCCGGTCTTGGCGGCCCCGACTACCGCGACGCGGTGGAGAGCGAGATTGCCCGCCACGTCTTTGCCATCCCGGCGGTGAAGGCCCTGGGCTTCGGCAGCGGTGAGGCCCTGGCCTCCATGGAGGGCAGCCAAGCCAACGACCCCCTGCGCACCGACGGCGAGAGGATTTACACCACCTCCAACCACGCCGGCGGTATCAACGGCGGCGTCACCAACGGCATGCCCGTCACCTTTACCGTCACCTTCCGCCCCACCCCCTCCATCGCCCTGCCCCAGGACACCGTGGACCTGTCCACCATGACCAACGCCACTGTCACCGTCCATGGCCGCCACGACAGCTGCGTGGCTCTGCGGGCGGCAAGCGCCGTGGAGTCCGCTGCCGCCCTGGCGCTGTGCGCCCTGGTGCCGGCGGAGGAGGCGGAAATAGACGATTTGCGCCGCCGCATCGACGCCATCGACAGCCAGATCACCACCCTGCTGGTAGAGCGGCTGCAAACGGCGGAGCGGATCGGACAGTATAAAAAAGACCGCCAAATGGCGGTGCAGGACGGCGGCAGGGAGGCGGAGGTGCTTCGCACCCGGGGCGACTGGGCCGGGCCCTACCGCGACGCGGTGGAGCAGGTGTTCCGCGCCGTCATGGCCCAGGCCCGGGAGGTGCAGAAGTGAAGCACCTTATCTTAATCGGCCTCCCCGGCAGCGGCAAAACCACCGCCGGCCGGGCCCTGGCAAAAGCGCTCAATCTTCCTTTTTCTGACAGTGATGAAGCCGTGGAGCAAGCCGCCCAAATGACCATCCCAGAGATTTTCCGCAGGGAGGGGGAGCCGGGCTTCCGCGCCCGGGAGACAGCAGCGCTCCGCCGCCTGACCGGTCTGCCCGGCCGGGTTATCGCCTGCGGCGGCGGCGTGGTCACCGTCCCTGAAAACCATGACATTCTCCGCCCTGGATTTGTCATTTTCTGGAACAGAACGCCGGATGATATTATGTCAACCTGCGGGCTGACAGGCCGACCCCTGCTGGAAACCACCACCCTTGCCCAGCTTTATGAACAGCGGCTGCCCCTGTATCGCGCCTGGGCGGACGCCACGGTGGACGGCCGGGATTTTGAAGCTGCCGTCGCACAGACAGCCGCACTTTGGAGGGAGAAAATATGCGCTTTCTAATCATAAATGGCCCAAATCTCAACCTTTTGGGCCGCCGAGAGCCGGAGATCTACGGCGCCGCCACCTACGACGACCTGTGTGAGACGGTGAAAACCTGGGCGGAGGCACGCGGCCATTCTGCCACTTTTTACCAAAGCAACCACGAGGGCGACATCATCGACGTCATTCAGGAAAGTGACGGAAAATATGACGGAATTGTCATCAATCCAGGCGCTTATGCCCATTATAGCTATGCCATTCATGACGCTTTGCGTTCTGTGTCCACCCCGGCGGTAGAGGTACATATTTCCAATATCCACGCAAGGGAGAAATGGAGAAATCTGTCAGTCACCGCCCCGGCCTGCCGGGGGATGGTCTGCGGATTGGGAATAGATGGATATTGTAAGGCAATGGAGATGTTGGCATGATACGGCTTTGCGTTATCGGAAACCCCATTTCCCACAGCAAAAGCCCAGAAATTCACACGGAATTGTTGCGAAAAGCGGGAACAGCGGGCTGCTATTCCGCGGTGCGGGTGCTGCCGGAGGAATTACCGGAATTTGTCAATTCCGCCAAGGCGGGGTCCTGGGACGGGTTTAATGTGACCATGCCCCACAAGGAGGCGATTTTGCCGCTGCTGGATGAATTGTCCCCCACCGCAAAGGCAATCGGCGGGGTCAACACGGTGGTCATTCACCACGGGCGGGCTGCCGGCCACAATACGGACGCCCCGGGGCTGCTGGAAGCGCTTTCCATGCCCGTGGCGGGAAAAACGGCTCTAATACTGGGTTTTGGCGGCGCGGGAAAGGCGGCGGCCTACGCCCTGTCCCAGGCCGGGGCGACGGTGAAGGTGTGCTGCCGACACCCAAAAGAGGAGCAGTATAATTGGGAAAAACTGGAAGTTTTGGCCGCGGAATGCGATATTCTGGTGAACGCCACGCCTTTGGGTATGATTGGCGGCGAAAAGTGGCAGGATTCTGACTTTCTGGATGGATTACAGAACAATTCTATTGTATTTGATATGGTGTATGGCCCGGAGCCTACCGCGCTGGTGACAGAGGCGCAGCGGCGTGGATTGACGGCAATGGACGGCCGGAAATTGTTGCAGAAACAGGCGGAAATCGCCTTTCAGCTCTTTATTGCAGACAGATAATGTTGCGGATGTTCCGCTTTTTCAGAATTTGATATTTGAGAACAAAACACAATCCCCACAGGCATTTTTTGCCTCCGGGGATTGTGTTTTGTTCTGTTTGATTTGGTTTGCTCAAGTGCCGGAATCGGGACCCGGGGCGGGGGAATCATCGGCGTTGTTGTCGATGTTGTTGTTGTCGGCGTTGTTGTCGATGTTGTTGTTGTCGATGTTGTTGTTGTTGTTGTTGTTGTCGGTGTTGCTGTTGTCGGTGTTGTTGGTGTCGGTGCTGTTGGTGTTGTCGGTGTTGGTGGGGTCGGTGTTGTTGGTGTCGGTGCCGGACGCCGGGTTTGTGTTGTCAGTCTCCTGGGGCGTCTCGGGCTGGGAGGGCGTGGTGGGCTCTTCGGAGTAGAACTGGTACCATACCGGCTCCTCTGTCTCCTGGGTGGAGGTGTCCTCCGGGGTCTCCTCCGGGGCAGCCAGCCGGGCCTCTACCTCCGCCAGCTTGCGGGGGGTGGGGGCGGGCACTTCGGGCTCGGGCTCCGTTTCCTCCGCCGGGGTGAAGATGGGGTATTGCCGCTTGGGCGGGGCGTTTTTGGCATTGTAGTGATGGAAGCCAAACATGGCACCGATGGACAGCAGACCCATCAGGCAAAGAATCAATAATATGGTTACACTGCGATGATTCATAAGTGGAACCTCACATCTTATCTATGGTGGTCAAGGACAGTGTAGCACAGGGAATGGCAAAAAGCAATTGGCAAAAGTGGCTTTTGTGCCGGGATTATCACGGTTTTGGCAAAAAAAGAGCCGCCCGAGGGCGGCTCTCAAGCTGTCGACAAAGTGTCGACAGCTTGAGAGCAAAAGCAGGAGCATGTAGACATGCTCCTGCTTTTGAGCCTGTCAAAAAACGGCATAGCCGTTTTTTGACAATAGGATTGCAGTCTACTACGCGCACGAATAGTGCGCCTCTGGCGCACTATTCGCACACTTCGTAGCCTGAGAAGTGAAAAAAGTGACGCGCGCCAGCGACACCCCGCGAAGCATGAGCGGTTGGTGGAGCCAGTGCCCTTGGGGTACATGTCGTCACTTTTTTCGGATTTCAAGGGTTCGCGCCTGCGGGCGCGAAATCTGCGATGCTTTTTTGACAATCTGAAAGGGACTGCCCGGCGGGCAGTCCCTTTTGCTGTCATAGAGACGATTACTTGTTTTTCTCGGCAAGCTGGCGGTTGACGTCGGCCATGTACTGATCGCTGAGCAGGAAGCGCTTTTTGAACCAGAACAGGGCCACGAACAGGCCGATGATGGGGATGATGGTCATGGTCATGCGCAGGCCCACCTTGGAGGCGGCGGCCACATTGGCGGACCAGTCCACCAGCTTGTCGGCCTCGGAGACCTCGGTGCCGGCCTGGAGATGGTTGACGCTCAGGCAGATGGAGGCCACCAGAGCGGCCACGCCGGAGGCCAGCTTCACCACAAAGGTCTGCATGGAGAAGATGACGGATTCATCCCGGCGGCCGTTTTTCAGCTGGCCGTAGTCCACGGTGTTGGCCAGGAACACGGTGGTGATGACGGTGAGCATACCGTTGGCGGCGAAGATGAAGAAGGCGGGGATAAACAGCAGGAACACGCTGGACATATTGGTGAAGGCCAGGGCCAGCAGCACCGCGTAGCCCACGATGGCCATGCCCAGGCAGATGTAGAAAATCTGCAGGCTGGTGAACTTCTTGCGCAGCAGGGGATAGAACACCATCATGGAGAGCACCTGGATGGCGCCGCCGAACATATTGAACAGCACGTAGGCGTCGTTCCAGCCGGTGCCGCCGAAGTCGTACTTGAAGAAGTAGATCACCAGGTTGGAGGTGATGTAGATGGAGCAGTTGATGAGGACGATGGCGATGGTGACGGTCATGGCCTGGTCATTCTGCACCAGGGCCTTGAACATCTGGCCCACGGAGACGGTCTTCATCTCGGCGGTGGACTTCTCCTTGATGTTGACGCAGGTCAGCACGGTGAAGAGGATGAACAGGGCGGCCACGATGAGGGAGAAGTACTTGAAGCCCACCACTTCCACGGCCTTGGCGCCGGCGTCGGCGCCGGCGAAGAGGCGGCCCAGCATGGGCACCAGCATCATGGTGAACACGGTGACGATGGCGCTGCCCACGCCGGCGGAGGTACGGGCCAGGGTGGTGAGATTCTCACGCTCCTTGCCGCCCTCGGTGAAGGCGGGGATCATGGACCAGTAGGGGATGTCCATCATGGTGTAGGTGACGCCCCAGAGGATGTAGGTGACGGCGGCATAGGCCACCAGGCCGGCGCCGTTGAGGGCCGGGGGCGCGGCGAACATCAGGTACAGCACCACGGCGTTGGTCAGCGTGCCGATGAGCAGCCAGGGGCGGAACTTGCCCCAGCGGGTCTTGGTCTTGGCCACGATGACGCCCATGATGGGGTCATTGAAGGCGTCGAACACCCGGGCGGCCATGAGGATGATGCCCATAGCGATGGCGTTGACGCCCAGCAGGTCCTGGAAATAGTAGAGCACATAGCTGGCGGACAGCATGTACACCATGTCCTTGCCCACGGCCCCCAGGGCGTAGGACAGCTTGGCTTTGCCGGATAGTTTCATGGTTCTCTCTCCTTTATATCATTATTTGTTTTTCAGCGCCATGGCGGCCTTTACCACCCGGTAAGCGCCGTCATAGATACCCATGGTCTTATTGCGGCATATGTTGTCGCACATATCCCGCAGCGTCACGTTGTCCTGCAAAAACAGGTCGATCATCTGCAGGGTGTGGGGGACGTCCCGGCACTCCAGGGTGCCGTCGCCGATCTCGGCGGAGTGGATGGCGCCCCACTGCTCGTGGCCGCCGATGCGGCGGATGAACAGCTTGGGCACGGGATAGAAGGCCAGCTCGCTGGGCTTGGTCACCAGCACGTCGCAGCTGCGCATCAACAGGTTGGTGGCGTAGACGGCCTGGAAGATGTTGGCGTGGTAGAAGGCGTGGACGCCGGTGACGTCGCCGGTGAGGGCGGCCTGGGCAAAGGCGCAGGTGTCGGCCCAGTCGTCGAAGTGGAGGGTGGAGAGGCCGCCCAGCTCGGGAATCTCCCGGGCCAACTCGTCCCACACGTTGCGATAGTCGCCCACGTTGACGTAGAGGGCGGCCTTCTGCTCCCGGATCAGGGGCAGCAGGTGGCGGATGATGGCGGCAAAAATCTCCTTCTGGGCCCCGGCGCCGCCGATGGTCAGCAAAAAGCGCATGGGCTTTCCGGTGTCCTTGCGAGCCATACGGGCGGCGCAGTCGCTCTCAATGTTGGCCACCAGCTCATGGTCGATGTAATGGCCGGTGTAGAGCAGATCGTTCTCCCCCATGGGGCGGAGGACCTCATTGCCCCGCATGCCGTTTAAGATGCGGTAGCCCTGGTAGGCGTAATGGGTCTGGACGGTGTGGAGGCTGCCCTCGGCCAGATGCAGGGCCATGGGCCAGTTGTCGGGGATGGCGTTGACCACATACTGCATGCCGGCGTGGATGGCGGCCTGGGCGGGCCAGACGTGGGTGCCGATGACGGGGATATCCCGGGGCACGTTCTGGAACACCGGGGCCATCAGCTCGGCGTTCTTCTGGTCGGAGGCGTTGTAGCTCAGCTTGCGGAAGCCCTCGTAGTTCATGGGCTCCCAGACGAAGCGGTTGAACAGCTTGCTCTTCTGGGAGATGCGGGAGCCCAGGGAGTACAGGTCATTCTGGGCGGAGATCACCTTGGTGCAGGTGGTGTCGGGATAGGAGTTCAGATCCATCCAGTAGGGCTGGTAGCCCAGGGCGTGGGCGGCGGAGGCCATGGCCATGGAGATGCGGTAGTGGCCGAAGCCCATGCGGATGTTGCCCACGATGATGCCCTTTTCCGTGTCGAAGGGCAGACCCTCGCCGGGCTCAATGCGGATATCCTGCACCCCCAGGGACGGGCCGATGTGGGGGTTTTCCACCACCCGGGCGGGGTGGGGAAGGGCGGAGTCATCCTTGAACTTACGGGCGTACTTGGCCTTGGACTTTTCCGCCTTGCGGTAATCGCCGTCAGAGATGACGTTGCCGAAAATCACTTTTGCTCTGTCTTTCACTGCTTTTCCTGCTCCTCCTTTGCGATATGGAATGTGATGGTGACGGTGCCGCCCTGGGCGGACCGAAGGGTCAACGTGGCGTCGCCGGCCTGGCCGGTGGTGCGGACGTAGGTGCCGCCGCAGCCGCCCCGCAGCATGGCGGACGCGGGGCCGATGAGGGCGATGGGGCCGGAGGTCTCCAGGGCGACGGCGTCGTGGAAGAAGGGCAGGGGAGCGCCGTTCTGGTCACACATGGCGATGCGGACGGCGGCGGCGTCGTAGGTGTCGCCCTCGATGAGGTCGGTGCGGTCCACCCTGGCCGTCAGGTGGATGGCGGTGACGGGGCTGCGGGTAAGGGAGGCCACCACCTTGCCGTCCTTGACGGCGTCGAAGCGGTAGGTGGTGGCGCCGTCGCCCCAGGAGCCGATGTACTTGCCGTAGAGGGCGTTGGCGTCGTCAAAGGTCATGTGGAACTGGGCCATAGCCCGGGCGGCTTTCAGCTTCATATCCAGGCCCATGTGGCCGGCGCCGTAGACGGCGCTGAAATTCAGCATATCCTTTACCAGCCGCTCCTGGGTGGGGCCGTAGCCCTCGTTTTTCGCCAGAGCGTCGCCCACGTAGTCCGTCAGCAGCACGGGGGCGTGGGGCAGGGCGGGGTAGTCCTTGCTGCGGGTGGGGTATTCATGGATGAAATGGCCGTTTTTGTACATCCGCACGGCGTCGGCGTTGCTCAGCAGGTACACCTCGCCCATGTTGCCGGTGGGATGCTCGCCGATGTCCATGCGGGAGGTGGTGGTCAGCACCGTGCCGTCCTCGGACTGGATGGCGTAGACGGAGGCGGCGGTTTTGGGGTTGCGGTACATATCCATGACGCCGTGGTAGCAGATGCGGTCGCCGCTGCCGAAGTCCAGGTGGGTGTTGTAGTCGAACATGCACCAGCCGAAGGCACCGGCGATGTCCCCATTGGCGGCCACGTCGTTGAGCACCTTGGCGTGGCGCAGGGCGTGGGAGGTGGTGTGGGCCTCGGCGTCGAACAGCTTGGTGGGGAACATATGGCCGTTATACTCGGAGATGAGATAGGGCTTGTCCGCCGCATCGGTCACGTTTTTCTTGGGCTCGCAGCCCCGGTTGTTCCCCTCGTGGACGAAATCGTTATAGGTGTACACGTCCTCCAGCAGGTGGCTGTGCTTGATGCACCGCACGCCGCCGGTGGGGCGGGTGGGGTCCAGAGCGTGGCAGAGGGCGTTGGTCTTTTCATACAGGGCGTCGTCGTCCCGGGACTCGTTGATGCGCACGCCCCATAGGATGATGGAGGGATGGTTGCGGTACTGGCGCACCATGTCCTCCACGTTGCGCAGGGCCTGGGCCTTCCAGTCGTCGCCGCCGATGTGCTGCCAGCCGGGAATCTCGGTGAACACCAGCAGGCCCAGCTCGTCGCAGCGGTCGATGAAGTGGGGGGACTGGGGATAGTGGGAGGTGCGGACGGCGTTGCAGTGGAGCTCGTTTTTCAGAATGTCGGCGTCCAGCTGCTGCACCCCGGCGGGCATGGCGTAGCCCACGTAGGGGTAGCTCTGGTGGCGGTTCAGGCCACGGAGCTTTACCTTTTCGCCGTTGAGGAAGAAGCCGTCTTTGGTGAACACCGCCTCCCGGAAGCCGATGCGGTCCTCCCGGCTGTCCAGCACCTGGCCGCCCCGATACAGCTCGGTGCGGAGGGTGTAGAGGCAGGGCTCACGGATGCCCCAGGGCTTCAGACCGGCGGCGGTGAGGACGCAGGTGTTCTCCCCCTGGGCGGGGAAGGAGCGGCGCTGGAGGGCCGTGGCGCCCTGGAGCAGGGTCTGGACGACGGTGTCACCCGGCTGGGGGGCGGTGACGCTGACCCAGGAGGTGACGGCGCCCTCCCCGGCGGCCCGATTGGTGAAGGCGGGCTGGGCGAACACGTCGGCAAGGTAGGTGGGCTCCTTGACCTCCAGCCACACCTCACGGTAGAGGCCGCCGTAGGTCATGTAGTCGATGACGTAACCGAAGGGGGGCTGGTCCAGGGTCTCCCGGCTGTCCACGGTGATGGCCAGCACGTGGTCCTTGCCGGGGGTGACGTGGTCCGCCAGGTCCACGGTGAAGGCGGTGTAGCCGCATTTATGCTCATAGAGGGCCTTGCCGTCCAGGTACACCACCGCCCGGTGGGCGGCGGCGCCCACCGTCAGCAGCAGACGCTTGCCCGCCCATTCCTCCGGGACGGACAGGGTGCGGCGGTAGGCGCAGTGCATCTGGTAGATGCTCTCGTCGAAGTAGTCATAGGGCGTCTCCACGCAGGCGTGGGGCAGGCGGACAGGCTGGCCGCTGCCCTGGCCGTGGAGATATTCGTCGGTAAAGCTGGGGACGAAGTCCCAGCCGTTATTCAAGGGAATGCGTTTTGTCATTGGGGTAACTCCTCTCCCGGGGACAGAATGCCCCGCAGCAAAATATCCACCACCTGCCGAAGGGCCTCCTGATAGGAGATGCCGCTGCGCAGCAGCACGTCATTGCGGAAAAACTGCTGCAGCGTGGTCTCCATCATCAGCTTGAAGATGGGGATGGGGAAGGGGCGCAGCACGCCCTCCCGGATGCCCTGCTCCAGCAGGGCGGTGGTGCCCTCCCAGCCGGTCTCCAGGCGGCGGGCCACCTTGGCGTACACGGCGCCGTAGCGGCTCTCCAGGTCGTACAGGCGGCGCAGGTCGATGCTCTCGTATTTGTCCGTCAGCGTGGTGAGCACCCGGCGCAGCTTGTCCAGATAGGGCAGGGTGTCGTCGCCCAGGATGGCGGCCTTGTCCCGCTGGATGAAGTCGAACACATAGTCCACCATCTCCTCCAGCATCTTCTCCTTGCTGGGGAAGGCGGCGTAGATGGTCTTTTTGCTCATGCCCAGGGAGGCGGCCAGCTCGTCCATGGTGAACTTCAGCCCCCGCTGGTTGAACAGGGGGATGGCGGCCTCCAGAATCCGGGCGCGGGCGGCGTCCGTCGGGGTTTGGCGCAGCTCCATGGCACTCCCTCCGATTCTGCAAAATATCGTATATAATGAAGTATAACATTGCCATACAGGGAATACAAGAAACGAAAATGACAAAAATAGTTTCCGCTTTCTGGGCACAATGGAGAGAGAAAGGGGGCAGAGACGGCAAAACGGCTTGGGAAAAGGGTATGCAAAAGGTTTATGCATTGACAAGCAGCGTGGGAATCGGTATAATACCACTGTTATATAATAGGCTCAAAGCGGACCTTTGCGCTGGCGCGGAGAGGTCTTTGACCTGGCGACAACAGAGACAGAAAGGTTTTTTCACATGAGACAGCAGAACAACGATGAAGTTTATGAAATTGACCTGCTGCGGCTGGTGGGTGTGCTGTGGCAGCACTTGGTCATTATCGCCCTGACGGTGCTGATTGCCGGCTCTATGGGCTACTGCTATGCCCGCTATATGGTGACGCCCACTTACCAGGCCCGCACGCTGCTATACGTCAACAACAGCTCCCTGTCCCTGGGCGGCACGTCGGTGACCTTTAGCATGAGCGAGTTCAACAGCGCCAAGAGCCTGGTGGACATCTACACCGTCATCCTGAAGACCCGCACCACGCTGAATGCCGTGATTCAGCGCGGCGATTTGCCCTACACCTATGAGCAGCTGGCGGGGAAGATTTCCGCCGGTTCCGTCAACGAGACGCCCATTTTCGCCATCACGGTGCGCTCCACCGACCCGGAGGAGGCGGCCCACATCGCCAACGTGATCGCCGACGTGCTGCCGGATAAGATCATGGACGTGATGGACGGCGGCCACGTCAGCGTGGTGGACCGGGCCGTGGTGCCTACGGGCCGGGTGGCCCCCAGCCACAGCCGCTACGCCATGATCGGCGCGCTGATCGGCCTGGTGGTGAGCTGCGGCGTGGTGCTGCTGGTGGATATGCTGGACGACATCATCCGGGATGAGGACTACCTGTTGCAGCGCTTTGAGATTCCCGTGCTGGGCACCATTCCTGATTTGCTGAGCCGCCATGATACCGCAAGCGCCTATGCAGGCGGCTATGAGACTGGTAGAAAGAGCGAGGGGGCAAGAAGCGATGTTTAAGGGTTTGAATCTCTCGCGCCCCCGGCGGCGCAGCTCCGAAAGCGTCTCCGCCCAGCAGCAGCGCAGCATGCTGTGCGACCAGCTGAGCTTTACGGCGGCGGAGTCCTATAAGCAGCTCCGCGCCAACCTGCTTTTTGCCCTGCCGGATGAGAACAAGTGCCGCCTGGTGGGCGTCACCAGCGCCATCCGGGGCGAGGGCAAGTCCACCACCGCCATCAACCTGGCCTACACCATAGCCGAGACGGGCCGGGAAGTGCTGCTGATCGACGCGGATATGCGTCTGCCCAGCGTGGCCAAAAAGCTGGGCGTGGACTTGAAGCCCGGCCTTTCCAACCTGCTGGCGGGCCTGTGCAGCGCCAACAAGGCGGTGCATCCCTCCGGGTTTATGTCCAATTTCCGCATTTTGCCCGCCGGCGATGTGCCCCCCAACCCCTCGGAGCTGCTGGGCTCGGGCCAGATGGAGCGGCTGCTGAGCGAGCTGAGCGAGGTGTATGACTTCATCGTCATCGACCTGCCGCCGGTGGACATCGTGTCCGACGCGCTGTCCATTGCCAACTTTATCAACGGCATCGTGGTGGCGGTGCGCAGCAACTACTCCGACCGGGTGTCGCTGAACAACTGTATGCATCGGTTGGAGGTGCTGGGCAATAAGGTGCTTGGCTTCGTGATGACCGGCATGCCCGAGCAGCAGAAGGGCTATGGCCGGTATGGCCGATACGGGCGCTATGGCCGCTATGGATACGGAAGCGGCTATGGTTACGGTTATGGCTACGGTTACGGATATGGCTACGGTTACGGCTACGGTAAGAACAGGGGCAAAAACGCCACTGTGGAGGCCAGCCCCCAGAAGCCCGGCGCGGCCCGGGGCCAGGAGGAGAACGGCCGCCGCCGCGAGGGCAAGAAGGGTAAATGATTGACTTTCACAGCCATATTCTCCCGGGTATTGACGACGGCAGCCGCAGCGTGGAGGAGAGCGCCGAAATGCTGCGAGCGCTGTATCGACAGGGCGTGGAGCTGGTGGCGCTGACGTCTCACTTCTACGCCAACGAGAACAGCCCCCGTCATTTTCTGGAGCGGCGCTCCAGGGCCTTTGCCCGGCTGGCGCCGGTGCTGGGGGAGGATATGCCCCGGGTACGGCTGGGGGCGGAGGTGTATTACTTCCGGGATATTTCCCACATGGAGGGGCTGGAGCGCCTTTGCCTGGAGGGCACCAATGTGCTGCTGCTGGAGATGCCCTTCAATACCTGGACGGAGGGAGAAATCCGTGAGGTGGAGGATTTGTGCCGCAGCGGGCGCTTCACCGTGATGCTGGCCCACATTGAGCGGTACTGGAAAAACCAGAAGCGCGGCGTGTGGCAGCGGCTGCGCCAGGCCGGCGCTGTGTTTCAGTGCAACGCCTCCTTTTTCAAACCGGGACTGCACCAGGGCGGTGCCATCCGGCTGCTGCGGCAGGGCTATGTCCACGTGGTGGGCACCGATTGCCACAACATGAGCAGCCGCAAGCCCAACATGGACGTGGCGGCCGCGGCATTGGAAAAGCGGCTGGGACAGCAGGAGGCGGCGGACTTTTTCCGCCGGGCCTATGATTACTGGGAGGAATGGACAGCGTGAAGCGTTGGATATGGTCGGCGCTGGCGGTGGTGTGCGGCTTGGCCTGCCTGTGGCTGCTGTACCGGGCCATCCCCAAGGCGAAGGAACCGGTGAGCACGCCGGTGGCGCCGGATGTGCCAGAGGCGGTGATGCAGCCCGACCCGGAAGTGCCCTATACCAGCCCCATCGACTTTGCCTACTGGCAGGGGGAATGCGGCGACATCTACGCCTGGCTGGCCATCCCGGGCACCGACATCAGCTACCCGGTGGTGCAGCACCCCACGGACGATGAGTACTATCTCAAGCGGGACATTTACGGCCGGTCTTCTGCCAACGGCGCCCTCTTTACCCAGGCGGGGTACAATGACCATGGATTCGGCGACCCGGTGACGGTGATTTACGGCCACCGCATGAACAGCGGCGCCATGTTCGGCCAGCTGCAGCCCCTGTACCTGGGGGACGCGGATTTTTCCCACATCAACGAGTTTGTGGTGTATCTGCCGGACAGGGAGGAGCATTACCGCATTTTTGCCGCCGTGCCCCACAGCAACGAGCATATTTTATATCAGTATGATTTCAGCGACCCGGAGCGGTATCAGGCCTTTCTGGACTCCGTCTATGACCTGACCGACAGCGCCGCCAACTATGACGAGGACGCCGCGGCCCAGGTGGGCGACAAGCTGGTGATCCTTTCCACGTGCCTGAAAACCAACCGCACCAACCGCTTTCTGGTGATCGGAAAGCTGGTGGAGACGGTGGATAAGGGCTGAAACACGTAATCCCCTGGGCGAGTCGCCCATGCAGTATTATAAATTCTTCATTTGAAAGGATGAATGTTATGAAAAGAGTAGTTGCCTTATTGATTGCCGTTATGATGATGGCAAGCCTGTCCGTGATGGCCTTCGCCGACACCAGCAGCGACGGCAGGGTGTATAGGCAGAACAGCCAGGAGGTTGCCTCCATCGGTGTGGATACCCCCGCTCCTTCCGGCCAGGAAATCCGAGTGGATGACAACGAGGACAGCAACGACATTCTGAACCAGCTTATCAACGGCTCTAACGGCAGCGAGAAGCTGGATAACGACCAGAAGGTGCCCTATGTGTTCAACGTGGGCGTGTACGACACCGCCACCCAGGATATGGCTGGCGGCCCCTATCCCACGGTGACGCTGCGCAACGTCAGCATTCCCTGGGGCTATTCCTTTGAGTACGTGCTGTACTACGATGGCTCCAAGTGGGTGCGCGGCACCTCCACCGGCGGCATCACCGGCATTATGCCCACCCCCACCACCCTGGAGCTGACCAACCATCTGCCCGACACGACCTGGAATACGAACAACGGCCCCGTGACTTACCCCGGCTATAAGGGTGTTCCCATTGCCGTGGTGGTGAGCGCCAACGGCACCGGCGATACCCCTGTGACCCCCGTCTCCCCCCAGACCGGCGAGATGACCGCTGCTGCCTACCTGCTGGGTGCAGCGGTGATGGCCGTGGCCTGCGCTGCCTTTGTGGTGAAGAGCCGCAAGGCCGCCTGACAGGGCTGCCATGAGTCATCACTCCTCCACGGCCCGGCGGCACGGCAAGAGCATAATCATTGTCCTGCTGGCGTGCTTCCTGCTGGCGGCAGGACTGATGACGGGACACTTTCTCCTCAGCCGGCGGCAGAGCGTCCCTGCGGCCTCTGTGACGGAGAGGGACGACCCGGACGTGCTGCTGTATAACGGCGGGCGCTACGTCAAAAACGACGCCATTGAGACGGTGCTGCTGATGGGCCTGGACAAATTCGAGAGCCAGACCGGCGGCGACGTTGGCGGCGTCAACGGGCAGCAGGCGGATATGCTGCTGCTGTTGGTGCTGGACCGCAGCACCGGCACCTGCACGCCGGTGCACATCAACCGCGACACCATGTGCACGGTGTACCAGTTGGACGCCTATGGCGAGCTGTTTGCCCCGCTGAACAGCCAGATCTGTACAGCCCACGCCTACGGCTCCGGCGGCCGGGACAGCTGCCGCAATCAGGTGCGGGCGGTGTCGGAGCTGCTGTATGACACGCCCATTGACCACTACGCCTCCGTCACCATGGACGCCGTGGGCATCATCAACAACCTGGTGGGCGGCGTGACGGTGACGGTGCTGGACGACCTGTCCGCGCTGGATAGCGCGCTGGTGCAGGGGGAGACGGTGACGTTGCAGGGCGACCAGGCCCTGACCTACGTTCGGGCCCGTATGGGTCTTGCCGACCCCACCAACTTGAACCGTATGAAGCGCCAGCAGCAGTATCTGACGGCGTTACAGCAGAAATTCACCCAGGAGCTGGCGGAGAATGACGACCTGAGCCGACAGATCGTCACCGCTGTGTCTGACGACATGGTGTCCGACTTTACGGTGAACGCCCTGAGCAGCTTTGTGGACATGGCCACCACCTACACCTTTACGCCCATCCGGGAAATCGCGGGCGAGCCGGTGTACAGCGAGGACCGGTCCCCGGAGTTCTACGCCGACGAAGACGCGCTGTATCAGATGGTGGTGGACATTTTCTACCTGCCCCTGGACGCGGAATAATATGCCTATAAAAGCACCCCCGACCCGAAAAAAAGGGCCCGGGGGTGCTTTTCTGTCCGTTATTTGGGACAGATGAGCCGGTATACTGGTGTCAACTTCAGAGAGGAGATGACCGATATGACCGGCTTGAGCTTACTGTTTACCCTGGCGGGGGCTGCCGCCATGACCCGGGGCTTTGTGCGGCTGATTGCCCGCCTGGACCGCATTTGAATGGGGCGGCCCACGGCATGGAATATCCATTTGTGGGATTTGTCGGTTGACTTGCCCTCTCTTGTGGGATATAATCAAATGTCATTATTTGTGAATCCCGCAAAAGGAGAGAGAAAGTGGATATTTTTACAAAATGCTATGAATATAAGCAGGTGGAAGAACTGCGGGCCATGGACCTGTTCCCCTACTTCCGGGAGCTTCAGTCCCGCCAGGACACCGAGGTCATCATGGAGGGGGAGCGCCGCATCATGCTGGGCTCCAACAACTACTTAGGGCTGACCACCGAGCCGGAGATGATTGAGGCCGCCCACTGGGCCCTGGACAACTACGGCACCGGCTGTTCCGGTTCCCGGCTCTTAAACGGCACGTTGGTGCTGCACCAGCAGTTTGAGGCCGATATGGCCAGATTCCTGGGCAAGGAGGACGTGGTCACCTTTTCCACCGGCTTCCAGTCCAACCTGGGCATTATCAGCGCCATTGTGGGCCGGGGCGACTATGTGATCTGCGACCGGGAGAACCACGCCAGCATCTACGACGGCTGCAAGTTGAGCTACGGCAAGATGCTGCGCTACCACCACAGCGACATGGCGGAGCTGGAGCGTTGCCTCCAGCACGTGCCCGAGGAGGCCGGCGCGCTGATCGTCACCGACGGCGTGTTCTCCATGGGCGGCGACATCTGCAAGCTGCCGGAGATTGTGGACCTGGCGGAGAAATACGGCGCACGGGTGATGGTGGACGACGCCCACGCCTTCGGCGTCATCGGCAAGGGCGGACGGGGCACCGCCAGCCACTTCGGCCTGGAGGACAAGGTGGACATCTACATGGGCACCTTCTCCAAGTCCATGGCCTCCCTGGGTGGCTACATGGCCGCCAGCCACGTGGTGTGCGAGTACGTGCGCACCAACTCCCGGCCCTACATCTTCTCCGCCTCTGTGACCCCGGCTTCCATCGCCGTGGCCCACGCGGCCCTGCGGTTCATCGAGGCCCACCCGGAGCGGCCGCAGCAGCTGCTGGCCATCAGCCAGTACATGCGGGACCGGCTCCACGAAAAGGGCGTCAGCATCATCGACGCCGAGACCCCCATCATTCCCATTTACACCTACGACAGCCTGACGACGCTGAAAATTCAGAAGGAGCTGTACCAGCGGGGCGTGTACGTCAACGCCACGCTGCCCCCGGCCTGTGCGCCGGGCCAGTGCCTGCTGCGCTGCACGCTGATGGCCACCCACACCAAAGCCCTGGTGGATGAGGCGGTGGACATCATCGCCGACGTGATGAGCCGGTATGACGTCCATGCCTAAAATTGCCATTGTCACCGGCGGCAGCTCCGGCATCGGCAGGGCCACGGCCCTGGCGCTGCGGGAGGCAGGCTGCCGGGTGTATGAGTTTTCCCGGCGGGACCGCCAGGTGGAGGGGCTGATCCACGTGACGGCGGACATCACCGACGAGGGAGCCGTGGAGGCGGCGGTGCGCCAGGTGATGGAGCGGGAGGGCCGCATCGACATCCTGGTGAACAACGCGGGCTACGGCATCTCCGGGGCCATCGAGTTCACCGACACCGAGGAGGCCCGGCGGCTTTTTGACGCCAACTTCTTCGGCATGGTGCGGATGAACCGCCACGTGCTGCCCATCATGCGGCGGCAGGGGACGGGCCGCATTGTGAATCTAAGCTCCGTGGCGGCCCCTGTGCCCATCCCGTTCCAGGCCTTTTACTCCGCCACCAAGGCGGCGGTGAACGACTACACCATGGCCCTGGCCAATGAGGTGAAGCCCTTCGGCGTCACCGTGTGCGCGGTGCAGCCCGGCGACATCAAAACCGGCTTTACCGCCGCCCGGCAGAAGGTGACGGCGGGGGACGACATCTACGATGGCCGCATCGGCCGCAGCGTGGCGCGGATGGAGCACGACGAGCAGACCGGCATGGACCCGGCGGTGGCGGGACAGTACATCGCCTCCCTGGCCCTGCGGCGCCGCGTCAAGCCCCTGTACGCCATCGGCCTCGCCTACAAGGCGGCCTGCGTGGTGATGAAGCTGCTGCCCTGCGGGGTAAGCAACTGGATCATCGGGCTGCTGTACGCCAAATAGAATACGGCTATTGCAGCAATGAAAGGACGCCCCGCGGGGCGTCCTTTTTGCGTGGAATGGAGACTTACAGCAAATACTATCCCCCCGGGGGGCTTGCGGGGGTTGGAGGATGGGGGTATACTCGCCGTAGATTATTCATAGGAGGGGCTATTTATGCACATGGCAGACGCGTTGCTGTCCCCCGCTGTGGCGGCGGTGATGTATGCATCCTCCGGCACTACGGCCGGCATCTCCATCCATCAGCTGAAGAAGGAGAACAACCCCGCCCAGCTGCCCACTATGGCGGTGGGGGCGGCGCTGGTGTTCGCCGGGCAGATGATCAACTACACCATCCCCGGCACCGGCTCCTCCGGCCACATCTGCGGCGGCCTGCTGCTGTCGGCCCTGCTGGGGCCCCAGGCCGGCTTTTTGTCCATGATCGTGATTCTGGCCATCCAGTGCCTGTTTTTTGCTGACGGCGGACTGATGGCGCTGGGCGCCAACGTGTGGAATATGGCGTTTTACGGCTGTTTTGTGGGCTACTATCTCATCTGGCGGCCCATTCTGCGCAGCCATTGGTTTGGCGACGGCGCCAGGGCGGTGCGGCTGCGGATCATCGCCGCGTCGGTCATCGGCTGCGTGGTGACGCTGCAGCTGGGCGCCTTCTCCGTGGTGCTGGAGACCAGCCTCTCCGGCATCACCGAGCTGCCCTTCGGCGCCTTCGTGGCGCTGATGCAGCCCATCCATCTGGCCATCGGCCTGGTGGAGGGCGCGGTGACGGCGGCGGTGCTGTGCTTCGTGTACAGCGCACGGCCGGAGCTGGTGCGGGAGGCGGACGCAGCGGGCGTGGGCGCCAAGCGATCCGTGAAGAGCGTGGTAGCCGTTCTGGCGGCGGTGACCATTCTGGTGGGCGGCGGGCTGAGCCTGCTGGCCAGCAGCAATCCCGACGGCCTGGAGTGGGCCCTGTTCGGCAACGCCGAGTCCGGTTACAGCGAGAACATGGGCCTGGACGAGGAGGCCTACGGCGTGGAGAGCGCTGCGGCGGACAAGGCCGCCTCCATCCAGGAGGGTACGTCCTTCCTGCCGGACTACGCCTTCCCCGGCAGCGAGTCCGCGGCGGGCACCACTGTGTCCGGCCTGGTGGGCGCGGCCATGGTGGCCATTGTGGCGGCGGTGGTGTGCGTCATCGGCGGGGCCTATCGCCGCAAACGCAGTTGACGGCTTGCCGCGACGGGCATATAATAATGGAATCAACAGGAGAAAGGGGCGCTGCGCCCCTTTTTCCCTGTTTACGGAAATGTGTGGGAAAGGGAGGTGAGACACCATGAACCGAATGGAAGCGGCCCTGCGGGAGCTGGGGGAGATGGACGATTTGGCGGCCCGGTCGTCGCCCATCCACCGCCGCCACGCCATTGCCAAGCTGCTGGCCACGGTGGGGTACATTGCGGTGGTGCTGTCCTTCCCCAAATACGCCCTGGCGGCGCTGACGCCCATGGCGCTGTGGCCGGTGGCGCTGTTCCAGGTCAGCGGGGTGCCGGTGTCCACCTGCTTTCGGAAGCTGCGGTACGTGCTGCCGCTGGTGATGGCGGTGGGGCTCTTTAACCCCCTGTTTGACCGGGCAACCCTGCTCTATGTAGGGGGCACGGCGGTGTCCGGCGGCGTGGTGAGCATGGTGACGCTGATGGTCAAGGGTGTGCTGTGCCTGATGGCCTCCTTTTTGCTGATGGCCACCACCTCCATCGACTGCCTGTGCGCCGCCCTGCGGACGCTGCACCTGCCGGGAATGCTGGTGACACTGCTGCTGCTGACCTACCGCTACACCGGCGTGCTGACGGAGGAACTGGCGGTGATGACCACCGCCTACCATCTCCGGGCGCCGGGACAGAAGGGCATCCACGTGTCGGCGTGGGGTTCGTTTTTGGGCCAGCTGCTGCTGCGAAGCATGGACCGGGCCCGGGAGCTGTACGACAGCATGGTGCTGCGGGGCTACCACGGCCATTTCCACTACGCCCCGGTGGGACCCTTTACCGGGTGGGACGGGCTGTATCTGGCGCTGTGCCTGGGGGCCTTTGCGCTGGCGCGGCTGGTGGACGTCACCGGCTGGCTGGGCGGACTATTGGTGAGGTGAAAACCGTGATTTCCTTTGAAAATGTATCCTTTTCCTATGAAAAAAGCCGCCCTGCGGTGCGAAATGTGTCGTTTCGCATACAGGACGGGGAGGCGGTGGGACTCATCGGCGCCAATGGGGCGGGGAAGTCCACACTGATGAAGCTGCTGCTGGGATTGGTGCAGGGCCAGGGCCGCATCACCGTGGACGGCGTGACGGTGGAGAGCGCCAACTTGCCCCAGGTGCGGCGCTCATTGGGCTATGTGCTGCAAAACTCTGACAACCAGATGTTTATGCCCACGGTGTACGAGGATATGATGTTCGGGCCGCTGAACGCCATGGTGCCTCGGGAGGAGGCGGAGCGGCGGGTGGATGAGGTGCTGGCGGCACTGGATATTGCCGAATTGAAGCACCGGCACAACCACCGGCTCTCCGGCGGCGAGAAGCGGATGGCGGCCATTGCCACCGTACTGGCTATGGCGCCGTCGGCGGTGCTGATGGACGAGCCCACGTCGGCGCTGGACCCCTACTACCGAAGGGTGGTGATCCGGGCCATTGGGGCCATGGGCCAGACGAAGCTGATTGCCGCCCATGACCTGGACATGATTTGGGACACCTGCCAGCGGGTGCTGCTGCTGGACGGAGGCGAGATCGTGGCCGACGGGCCGAAGGAGACCATTTTGCGGGATAAAAAGCTGCTGGAGCAGCACCACATGGAGCTGCCCCTGCGCTTTCAAAACGTTTAATTGGTGTTCAAAATGATCTATTTGTTTTCAAAATGATTAAACCTTGTACACCGGTCGGGGGCAGACGGAGTCCGCCAGGGCCATGGCCTGCTGCTCCACGGTGAGGGACGGCTGCTGGGGCGTTTCCTCCGGGGCCGGGGCGGGGACAAACCGCTTGCCGATGCGCCGCAGGGCCAGGGCACCCAGGCCCACCAGGGCCGCCGTGCCCGCCAGGCGGAGGATCTTGCCCAGGGTGGCCCAGTCCTCCCAGTAGTAGGGCATCACGATATCCGCCACTGCCAGCAGCGCCACGCCGCCCAGAAGCCACAGGAAGTGACGGGGGCGCAGCAGCTTTTTCAGCGGGATGTCCGGGAACATGGCCTTGGCTGTCAGGGCGAACACGCCCAGCACCATGGCTGCCGCCAACACCCAGGAGAGGATGGTGCTGCCAAGAGGGGTCAGCGCCGCCTGATACAGCAGGCTCAGCAGGTATTGCAGCGCCGTGCCGATGCACCACAGGGGCAGGCACACCCCCAGCCGCACCCAGGCGGGCAGCGTTTGGATGGTGCGGCGCAGGGGAGAGCCCTTGCGGGAGCGCTCCTCGTCTTCATCGCCGCCGGTGATCATGTCGCCGCCGTCATCGTCGGCGTGGGCGGTGATGGCGATGGCGTCCGCCTCCCCTAAAAAGTCGGCGGGGGAGTCGAAGGCGGCGCCCACCAGCAGCCCGGCCCCGGCGGCGGTGGCTACGGCCCCGGCAGCGGCTCTCTTTTTCCAGTTGCGTTTTTTCATGTTTTCTTCTCCCTGCCCGCCGGGAGGCGGACGGTACAATGCGGATGATGATTCTGTATTGTACTCCAAAGGGAGAAATTTGTAAATAGCTGCCGCCTTTGGACAACAAAACAGCCGCTCCCGGTGGGAGCGGCATTTCTGTTTGGGGATTACCGGGGGATGACGCCGGTGCCGTGAAGCAGGTCCTGCACCACGGTGCCCGCCATCAGCAGCCCGGCGCTGGAGGGCACCCAGGACACGCTGCCCGGCACGCTGCGGCGGCCGGGAGGGGGGGCCTCCCGCTGCTCCGGGGCGATAGCCTGCTCGGTGCTGAAACACACCTTGCAGTGGGTGATGCCCCGGGTGCGCAGCTCCTTGCGCATCACCCGGGCCAGGGGGCAGACGGTGGTCTTGGCGATGTCGGAGATGGTCAGCAGGGAGGGGTCCAGCTTGTTGCCGGTGCCCAGGGCGGAGAGGATGGGGATATGGCGCCGCCGGGCCTGGTCAATCAAATCCAGCTTGCAGCTTACCAGGTCGATGGCGTCCACGATGTAGTCGTATTCCTCGGTGAAGAAGTCCTCCCGGTGGGCGGCGTCGTAGGTGGCCACCAGGGGGCGCACGGCCACGTCGGGGCGGATGTCCCGGCAGCGGGCGGCGGCGGCCTCCGCCTTTGCCATCCCCACGGTGGAGTGGAGGGCGTAGAGCTGGCGGTTGATATTACTCAGGCTCAAGGTGTCCTGGTCCACCAGCGTCAGACGGCCCACGCCGGCGCGGCACAGGGCCTCCGCGGCGTAGCTGCCCACGCCCCCCAGGCCGAACACCGCCACGTGGCTGCGGCCCAGGACTGCCATGGCGTCGTCGCCCAGCAGCATGGCGGTGCGTATCAATTCCTCCTGCATAGGGTTTTCCTCCTGCTTGTGATTGATAGAAAGAAAGGGCCGGCTGAAACCGGCCCTAATTTTGCTTTTCGGAGTGAATCAGGCGCCCACGTACTTGATGCCGGTGCCATCCTCCACCACCACGTCGGCGGTGAGTTGCTCAATCCACTCGTTGTAGCGGTGGTTTTGCAGGTCGGCGGTGACAGCCTGCTTCCAGTAGGGCTCGCCGAAGCTGTCCAGGTACATGACGTGGTAGCCGTAGCTGCTCTCCACGATGCCGGTGTCGCCCACGGCGCGGCCATCTTCGAAGCACCAATCCTGGAAGGACTGGACGTAGGTGTTATCCTGGGCCACACCGGAGATGAGGCCGCCGTTGGCGGCAGAGCCGGTGTCCTCGCTGCGCTCCTCGGCCATGGCGGCAAAGCTCTCGGCAGTGGCCTCGCCGGCCTTCCACTCGGCCAGGTTGGCCTCGGCGGTGGCCTTGGCGGCGTCGGCGTCGTCGCCGGTGAGGGTCAGAATGTGGCGGACGTTGACGGTGTTGTACTCGGGACGGCCACAGCTGTGGAACACCACCAGATACCAGCTGGCGCCGCTGGCAATGCCGGTGTAGTCGCCATCCTCGTGGCTCTCCTCAAACACCCACTTGGTCACGTCGGTGCCGGTGTAGGCGCCGCTCTCCACGTGGTTGTAGTTGGCGATGTCCTCATAGTCGGGGGCGATGTGCTCCAGCACCTCGCCGGACTCCAGACGGGCCAGGGCCTCGTCATAGGCGGTCTTGGCGGCCTCGGCGGCAGCGGCCTGGGCCTCCTCGGTGGCGGCCACGGTGTTGCCGTCCGCATCGGTGGTGGAGGGGGCGGTGCCGTTGAAATACAGGGTCTCGTAGTCGGCTACGTCAAACTCCAGACGCTCCTCGGCGTAGGCGCTCTCCAGCTCCTCGTCGGTGAAGGTCAGGCTGTCCACGTACCGCTGCTGGTACTGCTGGGCCAGCATGGAGGTGGTGACGGAATCCTTGAAGATGTTCATGGTCATATTCTCGCCGAACACCAGCTTCAAATAGGCACTGCTGGAATAGCCGTTGGAGGCGGCGTACTCCTTCAGGGAGGCCATGGTGTCCTCCAGCTCCTGCTGGTTCTCGTCGCTGAGGGTCATGCCCTCGGCTTTGGCGGCGTTGGCCAGGGTAACGGTGGTGGAGAGATTGTCCTTGGCGGTGGAGAGCAGGTAGTCGTGCCAGGTCATCTCCTCCTCGCTGTCCACGCCCAGCAGCATCTTGGCCATCTCGCTGAGGCTCTGAGAGGCGATGGGGGTGGAGTCGTCAATGCCCATGTAGCTGTAATAGCTGCTGTTGCGGATGTTGTTGAGGGCATTATAATAGTAGTAATCCACCTGACCGGGGGTGTACTTCACGCCGTCCACGGTGACGGCGGTGGCGCTGCGGGTGAGGATGCCGGTCTTCATCACGATCAGCAGGGCAGCCACGATGACGAACACCACGGCGACGCAGCTATACAGCACCTTGCTGCGGCGGTTCTCGGCGGCCTCCTTGGCCAGGCGCTCCGCCTTGGGGTCAACGTAACCCTCCTGGGAGAGAATCTCCTGGCGGGCCTTCTTTTCTCTGGATGCACTCATTTGTATTCATTCCTCTCAAAAAATGGGCGGAAACGCCCGTTATTTTTGGCATACCCCGCTATTATACAAGATAACCGCCGTTTTGGCAAGGGGGAAAGGCGCAAAAAAGCGATGCATACAGACCCAGTTATAACCTGCACCATCTCTGCAGGTGGGTTGTCTCCAGCTTGCTTTACTGCTTCCAACTTCCAGCCGCGAAAGGCAGCCGGGAGGCCTGCAAACCACATACTGATCCGACATCCCGTATAACCAAATGTGAGGATAAAAAAGGCCTGTATACACCGCGGGGGTGAGCCTGGTCTCCCGGGCTCACCCCTATTGTACCAAATCATCGGCGGTTTGAAAAGGGGAAATTTGACCCAAAGGTCAGGAATCTTCCTCCTCATCGTCTAAAAGCTGCTCCATAAACAGGTCGTAGACCTGGTTGAGCTCCTCGTCGCTGTCCAGGGTGGAGAGCAGCTCCTCGCCGTTTTCCATCACGCTCTTGAGAATCACCAGGCCGTAGTCCTCGGCGGCGGCTTCGTCCATGTCCTCGGTGACGGTGGGGAAGAAGGCCATGTAGGTCTGGCCGTTATGCTCCAGAGCGTCCACGTATTCCAGGGTGATCTCCTGGCCGTCCTCGTCGGTGAGGGTGATGAAATTGGGGCCGTATTCGTCGCTCATTGTATGCGCCTCCTTATTGTTTCGTGGATAGAGTATGCCACATTACGGGGGAAAAAGCAAGGGCGCGATGACTTTTTTCACTATTTTTGACACATTTCGATAAAATATCACTGTAATGGCCGGATTATACCATGATTATGGAAGAAAAAATTGCAAATCCGGTGTTTTCATGATTTGACAGGTGTGGTACAATAGTACAAATAATGGATACGTATGGTCATAACCACGGCGATATCCGCGGCAAAGCCGCTTTTGCAATTTCCAAGGAAAGGAAGGTGCCCTGTCGATGAGTGAAGGACGTCGCGTCTACGGAGACGGCGAGAAGAAGCAGAGCGCCAACAGAATACAGCCCTCCTCCCACCGGGCCACGGACCTGCACCCGCCGGTGCATCAGCAGTTTGAGGCCGCCAACCGGCCCCGGCGGGAGGCCCCTGCCGCGCCACGCACCGCTCCGGCGGCTCCGCGTCAGGAGCAGGCCGCCCCGCGCCAGGAGCAGACGGCCCAGCGCCGGCCCCGGAAGAAAAAGAGAGGCGTCACGGTGCTGGGTGTCATCGGCACACTGGCGCTGGTGGGCGTGCTGACGGTGGCCATCTTCACGTGGATTTTCATGCGGTGGGTCAACACGTCGCTGAAGGGCAACGTGGAGGTCTACATCGACGAGTTTGAAAACAGCGTGTCCACGGAGCTGTACTACCAGGACCAGACCAGCGGCGACTGGGTCATGTACCAGACCCTGTTTATGGAGGGCGAGGACCGCATCTGGGTCAGCTATGACGAGATACCCAAGTATCTGCGGGACGCCGCCGTGGCCATTGAGGACCACCGGTTCTACGAGCACAAGGGCGTGGACTGGAAAGGCACCATCCGTGCCATCGTGTTCACCCTGGGGCCCGGCAACAGCCTCCAGGGCGGCTCCACCATCACCCAGCAGCTCATTAAGAACCTGACCCAGGACAGCGAGACCACCGTCAAGCGCAAGGTGACGGAGATTTACCGGGCGCTGGAGATGGAGACGCGGTACGACAAGGACGAGATTTTAGAGGCGTATCTCAACGAGATTTACCTGGGCCGCTCCTGCTACGGCGTGGAGGCGGCGTCGCTGCGGTATTTCGGCAAGTACGTCAGGGAACTGGATCTGGCGGAGTGCGCCAGCCTGATTTCCATTACCAACAACCCCTCCCGCTACGGACCCCTGGAGAGCGACTGGAGCCGCAGGCAGAACCGGGGCCGCCAGCTGGACGTGCTGGAACGGATGCTGGAATACGGCAAGATCTCCCAGGCGGAGTACGACAAGGCCAGGAACGAGGAGATCGTGTTCACCAACGGCTACACCAACCTGGGCAACTACGTCAACGAGCATCTGGAGGAGATCAAGGAGGAGGGCGAGAAGGAGAAGCCGGTGTCCACCGCGTGGAACTCCTACTTCACCGACGCCCTCATCAGCGACGTGGCCCGGGCGCTGGTCCGTGAGCTGGGCCTGACGGAAAACCGCTACACCGACAAGGACGGCATTGAGCACGTGACCTCCGCCTATGAGCAGGCCATCAACATGGTGTACGGCAACGGCTATAAGATTTACACCACCCAGGTGATGGAGTACCAGAAGATCGCCGAGAGCGTGTTTGAGGACGTGTCCAACGCGCCCTACACCCGCTCTGACGGCGAGCAGCTCCAGGGCGCCATCACGGTGGTGGACCCCTACACCGGCTACGTGGTGGCGCTGGTGGGCGGCATCGGCCCCAAGACTGCCGACCGCGGCTGGAACTGGGCCACCAGTGAGCGGCCCTGCGGCTCCGCTGTGAAGCCCATCAGCACCTACGCCCCGGCGCTGGACAGCGGCGTGATCACCACCGCCAGCACCGTGGACGACTACCCCGTGCTGCTGCTGAACGACGAGGAGCCCTATCCCAAGAACGACAACGGCCGCTTCCGGGGCCTGACCCCCATCCGCACGGCGCTGGTCAGCTCCCTGAACACCTGCGCGGTGCGTGTGTGCCTGAAATACGGCGTGTGGAACGCCTACGACTTTATGACCAACAAGCTGGGCTTCACCACCCTGACGGCGGAGGACAGCCAGCAGGTGGGCAATATGGCCCTGGGCGGCTTCCAGTACGGCGTCACCACCGAGGAGATGGCGGCGGCCTACGGCGCCTTCGTCAACGAGGGCATCTATACCGCGCCCCGCACCTTCGTGCGGGTGGAGGACGCCAACGGCCGGGTGGTGCTGGAGAATGAGGCCCGCTCCAACGTGGCCATGAAGCCCACCACCGCCGCCATTATGAACAGCATTCTGCAGCAGGTCATCTCCGGCGGCACCGGCTACAGCGCCCGGTTCAGCGGCATGCACATCGCCGGTAAGACCGGTACCACCAACAACCTGAAGGACCGCTATTTTGTGGGCTACTCCCCCTATTACAGCGCCGCCGTGTGGGTGGGCTACAAGTCCAACTCCGTGGTGAGCTCCGGCGGCGTCAACCCTGCGGCTGTGCTGTGGCAGAAGGTGATGTCCCAGATCCACGCGGAGCTGCCGGATAAGGACTTCTTCACCTCCTCCGGCCTGACCACCGTCACCGTGTGCGCCGACAGCGGCATGCTGGCCACCACAGCCTGCGAGGCTGACCCCAGAGGCAGCCGGGTGGTGACGGAAATCTGCGCCAGCGACAACCAGCCCTTGGAATACTGCACCTACCACGACGGCTCCGCCATTCTGAACTATGTCCGGGACGACGAGCAGTTTGCCGATTTCCCGGAGATCGTGGCGGAGGACGACGACTATGTGATGCACACCAAGCCTATGTTTGTGGAGCCTGACCCCAACGACCCCTCCACCTGGTGGGATGAGTTTGGCAACTTCATCGGCGGGGATGTGGTTCCGCCGGAGGGCGGGGAGACGCAGCCCGACGAGGAAACCGGCGGACAGACCGGCGGACAAGGCGGAGAATGACAGAGCCGGGAAGATAACGCACGCAAAAGAATCCACCCCCGAGGGGGTGGATTCTTTTTATTATATGATTGCAGAGGTTACATGGCCTTGACGATGTCCACGATCTCCGCACCGATGCGCTTTTGGGCCTCGACGGTGGCGGCGCCGATATGCGGCGTGCAGGACACCATGGGGTGGGAGTAGAGGGCCTTATTGGTGGCGGGCTCGTCGGCGTACACGTCCAGGCCGGCGGCGCGGACCTTGCCGCTCTCCAACGCCGCCAGCAGGGCGGCCTCGTCCACGTTGGTGCCCCGGGAGGTATTGATGATGCACACGCCGTCCTTCATCTTGGCGATGTTCTCGGCGCTGATGAGGGCGCCGCCGTCCACCGCCGGGGCGTGGACGGACACGAAGTCGGCCTGGGACAGCAGCTCGTCCATCTCCACGTAGGGGATGCCCAACTGTTTCTCGATGCCGGGAATGTGGAAGATATCGAAGGCGATGACCTTCATGCCGATGGCCTTGGCCATGACGCCCAGGTGCTGGCCGATGCGGCCGAAGCCCACGATGCCCAGGGTCTTGCCCTGGAGCTCAATGCCCTTGCCGTAGGCTTTCTTCTCCCACTTGTCCTCCCGCATGGTGTGGCCCGCAATGGACAGATACCGGGCGCAGGCGAACATGTGGCCCATGGCCAGCTCCGCCACCGACTGGGAGGAGGCACGGGGGGTGTTCTTCACGGCGATGCCGCAGCTCTCGGCGTACTTTACGTCGATGTTGTCCACACCCACGCCGCCGCGGATGATCATTTTAAGCCGTCCGCCCTTGGCCTCGTCGATGTGGTTGGCGCGGACCTTGGTCTTGCTGCGCACCACCACCACGTCGAAGTCCCGCAGGGCCGCGCCCAGCTGGTCGGGCTCATAGAACTGCTCCACCACCTCGTGGCCCAGCTCCCGGAGCTGTGCCAGGGCAGTCTTATCCATGCCGTCGGTAACCAGAATACGCATAGTGATAACCCCTTTCCTCAAATACGATTATTTGTGCTCCTGCTCGAACTTTTCCAGGAATGCCACCAGGGCCTGGGCGCCCTCGATGGGCATGGCGTTGTACACGCTGGCCCGGAGACCGCCTACGCTCTTGTGGCCCTTGAGATTGTCGAAGCCGGCCTCCTTGGAGGCGGCCACCACGGCGGCGTCCATGTCCTTGTCGCCGGTGACGAAGGGGATGTTCATGAGGCTGCGGTCCTGGGGCACCACGGCGCCCCGGAACAGCTTGGACTTGTCCAGGAAGTCGTAGATGACCTGGGCCTTGGCCTTATTGCGGCGCTCCATCTCCTCCAGGCCGCCCAGGTTGCGCAGGTACTTGAACACCTTGCCGCAGCAGTAGATGGCCCAGCAGTTGGGGGTGTTGTACATGGAGCCGTTGTCGGCGTGGGTCTTGTACATCATATAAATGGGGGTTTTGGGATCCAGGTCGTCACGAATCAGGTCCTCCCGGATGATGACCACGGACATACCGGCGGGACCCACGTTCTTCTGCACGCCGGCCCAGATGAGGCCGTAGTCCGCCACGTTGCAGGGGCGGGAGAGAAACATGGAGCTCTGGTCGGACACCAGGACGTGGCCCTTTGTGTTGGGCAGCTTGTGCCAGGTGGTGCCGTTGATGGTCTCATTCTCGCAGATGTAGACGTAGTCGCAGTCGTCGGGAATGGGCAGGTCGGAGCAGTCGGGGATATAGGAGAAATTCTTGTCGGCGGAGGAGGCCACAATCTGCACCTCGCCGTACTTTTTGGCCTCGGCGATGGCCTTCTTGGACCAGGTGCCGGTCTCGATATAGCAGGCCTTGCCGTGCTTCATCAGATTCATGGGCACCATGGCGAATTGCAGCGTGCCGCCGCCCTGGATGAACAGCACCTTGTAGTTGTCGGGAATGTGCATCAGCGCACGGAGGTCGGCCTCGGCCTCGTCGATGATCTGCTGGAACACCTTGGAGCGATGGCTCATCTCCATGACGCACATGCCGCTGCCGCGGTAGTTCATCATCTCGTCACGGATCTCCTCCAGCACGCTCTCCGGCATCATGGCGGGGCCGGCGGAGAAGTTAAAAGTGCGATCGTACTTCATGTATCTGTCCTCCTGCATCGTAGTGGGTGGGTTTCCTCTGATATGGTTAAGTACAGTATAAGCCTTTCCGGCAGGATAATCAAGAGCGTGGCAAACAAAATTTGTGGAAACCTAAAAAATTTTAATGACGGCGGCATCGTTGACAGGGGTCGCGGGGGCATGGTATAACTGAAAGCAGTTAAAAAGGGGGCGAGTGGCTGTGGGGCAGAGGGAGACACGGTGGCAGCATATGGGCGAGTACGCCGGGGCGCTGGTAAAGTGGTTCGCGGTAGGCGGACTGGTGGGCGCGGTAGGCGGCGTGGTGGGCTCGCTGTTTCACATCGGCGTCCACTACGCCACGGCGCTGCGGCTGGAAAACCCCTGGATTTTGTATCTTTTGCCCCTTTGCGGTGTGGTCATCACGGCGCTGTACCGTGCCTGCCGGGTGGAGGGGATGGGCACCAACGCCGTTATCGAGTCGGTCCATTTCGGCAAAAACGTGCCGGTGGCTCTGGTGCCGGTGATCTTTATCAGCACGGTGCTGACCCACCTGTGCGGCGGTTCCGCAGGCCGGGAGGGCGCGGCGCTGCAAATCGGCGGCGGCATTGGCTACCGGGCGGGACGGCTGCTGCGCCTGGGGGAGAAGGATCTGCCGCTGGCAACCCTGTGCGGCATGGCGGGGGTATTCTCCGCCCTGTTCGGCACGCCGCTGACGGCCACCGTGTTCGCCCTGGAGGTCATCTCCGTGGGGGCGCTGTACTACGCCGGGCTGATCCCCTGCCTCACGGCGTCGCTGGTGGGGTATCTGGTCAGCACGTCTATGGGCGTGGCCCCCACCCGGTTTGCCGTGGTGATGCCGGAGGCGGACGTGATGACCATGGTGCGGGTGGTGGTGCTGGCACTGCTGTGCGGCGGCGTCAGTATCCTGTTCTGCCGTGGGCTCCACGGCGTGGAGCATCTGGCGGCACACTATATTAAAAATACCTATCTCCGGGCGGCGGTAGGCGGCATGGTGCTTATCGGCCTGACGCTGCTGCTGGGCACCGACTACAACGGCGCCGGTATGGAGGTCATTGAACGGGCCATGGCGGGGGAAGCCCGCCACGGGGCGTGGCTTTTGAAGCTGCTGTTTACCGCCATCACCATTGGCTGCGGCTTCAAGGGCGGCGAGGTGGTGCCCTCCTTCTTCGTGGGGGCCACCTTCGGCTGCCTTGCCGCGCCCTGGCTGGGGCTGCCGGGGGGCGTGGGGGCCGCCATCGGACTGGTGGCGGTGTTCTGCGGGGCGGTGAACTGCCCGCTGGCCTCCATGCTGCTGGCCATGGAGCTGTTCGGCGCCCGGGGGATGCTGTATTTCGCCATGGCCTGCGCTATCAGCTACGTGGTGTCCGGCTACTGCGGACTGTACGCCAGCCAGACCATCCTCTACTCCAAGCTGCGGGCGGAGTATATCAACGTCCACACCAAAGAGTGAGGGAAAATTTGCTTTGCCCCTTGACAATAGGCGGCGGGGTGTATTATAATACCTCCTGTCCGTTGCACAAGGCGGCAACAATGGTGACATAGCCAAGTGGTAAGGCAAGGGTCTGCAAAACCCTCATTCCCCAGTTCAAATCTGGGTGTCACCTCCAAAAAAACAGCACTTGCTCTTGCAAGTGCTGTTTTTTTAGTTTTATTCGCCTGCGGCGAGTGATATTGCTTCGCAGTTATATTCGGCTTACGCCGAGTTATATTGCGCTTCGCGCAGTTTTGAGGCGAATATAATATAACTTTGCGGCACAGCCGCAAAATATAACTGTCCCGAAGGGACAATATAACTGCGCCGCAGTTATACTCGCCTGCGGCGAGTGATATTGCTTCGCAGTTATATTCGGCTTACGCCGAGTTATATTGCGCTTCGCGCAGTTTTGAGGCGAATATAATATAACTTTGCGGCACAGCCGCAAAATATAACTGTCCCGAAGGGACAATATAACTGCGCCGCAGTTATACTCGCCTGCGGCGAGTGATATTGCTTCGCAGTTATATTCGGCTTACGCCGAGTTATATTGCGCT
>CAMKGX010000015.1 GCA_946412355.1 uncultured Clostridia bacterium | reverse complement strand
CGCCACGATTACACCGTAGGGGCGATTCACGAATCGCCCGCCGCCCAGGTAACGATACCCACCCAGGCCGGGTGGATGGCACACGGCATCGATCCCACCGTAGGGGCCGACGACTCGGCGGCCCGCGGCCGGGTAACGATGACCGCCAAAGCTGGTTAAACGGTACATGGGTAACGACAACCATGCGTAGGGGCGGGGCTCTGCTCCGCCCTTTTCTCGTCCATCGCCCAGACCTCGGGCGGAGCAGAGCCCCGCCCCTACGGACAAAACCATGCCCCTCCGCAACCAACGACGCCCTTTATCAATGCCGCCCCGTGTCACGGCGCGCCGAGTCGTCGCGCCCTACGCAGCCCCTGCCCCCCGCAACCCCGCCAACCGGCAAGGCGGGACACGCAGGTCCCGCCCTACGGAACGAAAAAACCGATGCCGCCACAATTACACCGTAGGGGCGATTCACGAATCGCCCGCCGCCCGGGTAACGATACCCGCCCGGCCGGTTGAATGGCAAACGGCATCACCCTTCCCACCGTAGGGGCCGACGACTCGGCGGCCCGTACCCCGGTAACGAAAACCACATGGGCTGGGTGGATGGTGAGCGGCAACAAATGTAAAACAAACCCGCGGCGCCCTTTCGGACGCCGCGGTCTGCGATATCATTCTGCGATACTATACTATTATGTATCCACACCTCATGTGGAAAACTCACACGTTCCAGCTCTGGAAGTGATCCCCCGGGTTGTCATTGGGGAAGGAGCCCACGCCGCTGGCCTTCTTGCACACCTGGAAGCAGCCGATATTGGTCTGGCAGATGTAGGGCTCCACCCAGATCAGCAGGATGCCGGCGGTGCAGGCGCTGAGGATGAGCCAGCCCAGGAAGCTCAGGTCCACCACGAACAGCTGCCACTTGTACCCCGCGGTCTGCACCTTGGACATACGGATGGCGTCCATGATGCCGATGTCGGGGTTCTCGCACAGGTTCAGCATGGCGAAGCGGTAACGGTAGGCGGCGATAATGCCGGGGATGACGAACAGCAGGGACCACAGGAAGACGAAAATCTCCATCACCACCGCCAGCAAAATGGCCTTGCCGGCAAAGGTGAAGGCCTCGGTGAGGGTGTTGTAGCCCATCTCACGGCCCCGGCGCACGCCCAGGTGATACAGGTTGTAGCCGCAGCCGAACACCACCTCGGCAAAGCCCACCACCAGGGAGATAAAGGCGGCGATGGAGGCGGGCACGGTGATGAGGTGGGGGATCTCCACCACCACGATGCCCATCTGCCGCAATTGCAGCTCGATCTCCGGGTCCACGGTGGTCTCGGCGCCGAACAGGTTGCCCACCACCGTCAGGGCCGCGATGATTAGCAGATAAACCAGTGTGAACGTATAGGCGGACACCCGGGCGGTCTTGACGATGCCCTTGGCCTCGGCCTTGATGCCTTTGCGATCTAACAGCATTTTCGGTCCTTTCTGTGCTGACGGGGCAGCACGGTACAATATAAATAATAGAGCGCGGGATAATCCTTCTACGGCGAAAAAGTATAGCATACTCCGCCGTAAAACGCAAGAGCCCCGGCAAAAGGCGGGGGCAGATGGTGGAAATTGAAGGAAAAATAGGGCTTCGCCCCGATTTTTGCCGTCCCGCACTGGACAAGAGGCCCTTTTTGCGCTATGATAATGAGCAGTATGAGGTGGCATAGCGCCGCCTGACAACCAGGCGGCAGCCATGCTGCCAAGTAGTAAGATGAGGTGAAGACAATGGCACAAGCTTTCTTTGGCGGCGTTCATCCCAATGACATGAAGGCCGCTACCAATGAAAAGGCCATCGAGAAGCTGGCTCCGCCGGCGGAGGTGGTCATTCCCATGTCTATGCACATCGGTGCGCCCTGCAAGCCCATTGTGGCCCCCGGTGACCACGTCACCATCGGCCAGCGCATCGGTGAGCCCGGCGGTTTCGTTTCCGCCCCCATCCACGCCTCCGTGTCCGGCACGGTGAAGGCTGTGGAGCCCCGCCCCTTCTCCATGGGCGGTAAAATGATGTCCGTGGTCATCGAAAACGATTTCCAGGACACCGTCTGCGACGCCGTCAAGCCGGTGGAGAATCCCGACAGCCTCACCCCCGAGGAGCTGGTGGACATCGTGAAGAACGCCGGCATCGTGGGCCAGGGCGGCGCCACCTTCCCCACCCACGTGAAGATTTCTTCCGGCCTTGGCAAGGTGGATTACGTCATCATCAACGCCGCCGAGTGCGAGCCCTACATCACCGGCGACCACCGCACCATGCTGGAGCGGCCCGACCAGGTCATCAAGGGCGCCACGCTGCTGGCCAAGTGCTTCGGCGTGGACAAGGTGTACATCGGCATCGAGGCCAACAAGCAGAACGCCGCCGACGTGCTCAACGCCAAGATCGCCGAGCTGAAGGCCCCCGTCAAGGTGGAGGTGCTCCACACCCGGTATCCCCAGGGCGCGGAAAAGCAGCTTTGCCAGGCCGTGTCCGGCCGCCAGGTGCCCTCCGGCAAGCTGCCTGCCGACGCCGGCTGCTGCATCTTCAACCTGAACACCACCTGCGCCATCTACCGGGCCGTGTACGAGGGCATGCCCGTGGTGAGCAAGATCGTCACCGTGTCCGGCTCCGGCGTCATCGAGCCCAAGAACATCGAGTGCCCCATCGGCACCCCCATTGCCAAGCTGTTCGACGCCTGCGGCGGCCTGAAGGACGAGACCTACAAGCTGATTATGGGCGGTCCCATGATGGGCATGGCCCAGTATGATACCGACGTCACCGTGGGCAAGGGCACCGGCGCCATGCTGGCCTTCGCCGGCGACGAGGAGAAGCACGAGGCCAACCCCCAGTGCATCCGCTGCGGCAAGTGCGTGGGCGTATGTCCCATCCGCCTCGAGCCCATCTTTATGTATAAGTATTTGATGAAGGGCGATATCGACGCCTGGCAGAACCAGCTCCACGGCATGGACTGCATCGAGTGCGGCGCCTGCACCTACACCTGCCCCGCCCGCCTGCCGCTGACCCACGCCTTCCGCCTGGGCAAGCAAAAGGTGAACAATGCCAGAATGAAGGCCAAGGCCGCCGCCGAGGCTGCCGCGAAGAAGGAGGCGTAACCATGACTGACTACAAGAATCTCAAGCTGATCGCGTCCTCCTCCCCCCACATCCACGCCCCGGACAACACCCGCTCCATTATGCTGGACGTGATCATCGCCATGCTGCCGGCCCTGTGCTGGAGCGTGTATAACTTCGGCTGGAAGGCTCTGCTGCTCACCGTCGTGTCCGTGGTGGGCTGCCTGTTCTGGGAGTGGGCCTACCGGGCCGTGCTGAAAAAGCCCCAGGCCATCGGCGACCTGTCCGCTGTGGTCACCGGTATGCTGCTGGCCTTCGTGTGCCCCGTGGATCTTCCCCTGTGGATGATTGTTGTGGGCGACTTCTTCGCCATCGTGGTGGTGAAGCAGCTCTACGGCGGCATCGGCTGCAACTTCCTCAACCCCGCCCTGGCGGGCCGCGCCGCGCTGCTGGCCTGCTACGCCACCGCCATGACCGCCTGGGCCATCCCCGCCACCAAGGCGGACGTTATCACCTCCTCCGCCACCCCCATGGCCATCATGAAGTCCGGCCTGGAGGACGGCGCCGCCTTCGCCACCCTTAAAAACAGCTATTCCGCCTGGGATATGTTCCTGGGCCGCACCGGCGGCTCCCTGGGCGAGGTCAGCGCGCTGCTGCTGCTGTTGGGCGGTGTGTACCTGCTGATCCGCAAGGTCATCACCTGGCATATCCCCGTGGCCTATATCGCCACCGTGGCCGTCATCTGCCTGGTGTCCGCCCCCGCAGGCATCTCTGCTGCCGACTATCTGGTGTACAACCTGTTCGGCGGCGGCCTGATGCTGGGCGCCATCTTCATGGCCACCGACTACGCCACCTCCCCCGTCACCAAGCCCGGCCAGATTATCTTCGGCATCGGCTGCGGCCTGCTGACCTGCTTCATCCGCCGCTTCGGCTCCTACCCCGAGGGCGTGTGCTACTCCATCCTCATTATGAACTGCACCACCTGGCTGCTGGATAAGTACATCCGGCCCACCATTTACGGTGCCCCCAAAAAGGAGAAGAAGGAGGCTGCTGCGAAATGAAAAATCTCAACGCCAAGTTTATTCTCAAGGTCGCCGGCACCCTCACCGCCATCTCCCTGGTGGTGGCCGCCCTGCTGGGCCTGGTGAACATGGTCACCGAGGACCGTATTGCCGAGCTGAATTTCGCCGCCACCAAAGAAGCTCTGGCCCAGGTGGCCCCCGAGGGCGCCGAGTTCCAGCCGGTGGAGCTCACCGAGGATATGACCGCCGCCGCTGCCGCCCAGGGCGGCAAGCTGACGGAGATCTACACCATGTCCACCGGCGGCTACGCCTGCAAGGTGGAGGCCTCCGGCTCCCAGGGCATCATCGAGATGATCGTGGGCGTGGACGAGTCCGGCGCCATCACCGGCATCTCCGTGGTGTCCAACGCCGAGACCGCCGGCATCGGCTCCAAGGTCATGGGCAACGAGCCCAACAAGGCCGGCGTGCCCGTGCTGGATCAGTTCATCGGCCTCAGCGGTGCCGGATCTCTTGCCGTGGGCAAGACCATCACCGAGGTCTCCGGCGCCACCGTTTCCACCCGCGGCATCACCATGGGCGCCAACGCCGCCCTGGCCGCCGTGGCCACCATCGCCTGATGAAAGGGGGACAACAGAACAATGAATGTCGGTAAACAATTCAAAGAGGGTCTGATTACCCAGAACCCCGTTCTGGTGCAGCTGCTGGGCATGTGCTCTACCATGGCCATCACCACCTCCATCAAGAACGGCCTGGGCATGGGCGTCAGCGTCATCATCATTCTGACCCTGTCCAATATCTTCATTTCCCTGCTGCGGAAAATCATCCCCAACGAGGTCCGTATCGCCTGCTACATCGTGGTCATCGCCGGCTTCGTCACCATGGTCCAGCTGCTGCTGAAGGCCTTCCTGCCGGACATCGACAAGAGCCTGGGCGTGTTCATCCCCCTCATCGTGGTGAACTGCATCATCCTGGGCCGGGCCGAGGCCTTCGCCTCCAAGAACTCCGTGGGCGCCTCCGCCCTGGACGGCATCTTCCAGGGCATCGGCTACACGCTGGTGCTGCTGGTGATGTGCTTCTTCCGCGAGCTGCTGGGCGCCGGCAAGCTGCTGGATCACCAGGTCATGCCCGCGGGCTACACCCCCGCCGGTATGCTGATCCTGCCCGTGGGCGGCTTCCTGTGCCTGGGCGCGCTGATCGCCGTGATGCAGTGGGCTCTGAACAAGGCCGAGGAGCGCAAGGCCAACAAGGCAAAGGAGGCGAAGTAAAGTATGAGCATCACAACGCTGCTGGCCATCTCTCTGGGTGCCATCCTTACCAATAACTTTATCTTCGCCCAGTTCCTGGGCATCTGCCCCTTCCTGGGCGTCAGCAAGAAGATCGACACCGCCGTGGGCATGGGCGCCGCCGTCACCTTCGTCATGGGCCTGGCCTCCGCCTTTGCCTACCTGGTGAACCAGGTGCTGGTGAAGCTGGGCCTGGAGTACATGCAGACCGTGGCCTTCATCCTGGTCATCGCCGCCCTGGTGCAGTTCGTGGAGATGTTCCTGAAGAAGAACGTCCCCACCCTGTACACCGCCCTGGGCGTGTACCTGCCCCTGATCACCACCAACTGCGCCGTGCTGGGCGTGGCCCTGCTGAACGTGCAGAATAACTATAACTTCATCGAGTCCGTGGTCTACGGCATCACCGGCGGCCTGGGCTTCCTGCTGGCCATCTTCCTGTTCGCCGCCGTCCGGGAGCAGCTGGAGTTTGCCGATCATCCCAAGTGCTTCCAGGGCTTCCCCATCGCCCTGATTACCGCCGGCCTCATGGCCCTGGCCTTCATGGGCTTCAGCGGCCTGAAGGTGTGGTAAGGAGGTAGAAGAGAATGAGTATCGTATTTCCCGTGTTGATGCTGGGCGCCCTGGCGGTGATTTTCGGCCTGATCCTGGCCGTGGCCGCCAAGGTGTTCGAGGTGGAGGTGGACCCCCGCCTGCCCCAGATTCAGTCCGCCCTGGCCGGCGCCAACTGCGGCGGCTGCGGCTATCCCGGCTGCGCCGGCTGCGCCGAGGCCATCCTGGCGGGCAAGGCCCCTGTGACGGCCTGCGCCCCCGCCGGTGCCGAGGGCGCCGCCAAGATCGCCGCCATCATGGGCATGGAAGCCCCCTCCGGCGAGAAAATGGTGGCCCACGTGGCCTGCAACGGCGGCTGCAACGCCAATAAGAATTTCGAGTATCGCGGCGTCACCGACTGCATCGCCGCCACCAAGGTCTGCGGCGGCGACGCCGTGGCCTGCCGCAACGGCTGCTTCGGCTTCGGCTCCTGCGTGGCCGCCTGCAAGTTCGACGCCATCCACGTGGTGGACGGCGTGGCCGTGGTGGACAAGGAGAAGTGTACCAACTGCGGCGCCTGCCGTGAGGCCTGCCCCCGCAAGCTGATCCACGAGGTGCCCTACAAGCAGAAGGTGTTCGTCAACTGCTCCAACAAGGATAAGGGTCCCGCCGTAGCCAAGGTCTGCGCGGCAAGCTGCATCGCCTGCGGCATGTGCGAGCGCACCTGCAAGTTCGACGCTATCCACGTGGTGGATAACGTGGCCGTCATCGACTACGAAAAGTGCCGCAACTGCACCATGTGCGCCAAGGCCTGCCCCCGCAACGCCATCGAGCCCATCCCCACCCCCGAGGAGAAGGAGAAGTTCAAGGCCGCCCAGAAGGCCGCCGCCGAGAAAAAGGCCGCCGCTGCCAAAGCCGCCGCCGAAGCAAAGGCGGAGTAAACGTCCATAAAATCAAAAAAACCGCCCGCAAGGGCGGTTTTTTGTTGTGAAAGGAAGAGGCAACCGGGAAGACCGTAGGGGCGCTTCATGAATCGCCCCTACAAAGAGAACCGCCACCTATGTTCCCACCGTAGGGGCGATTCACGAATCGCCCGTCGCCCAGGTAACGAAAACCACCTAGGCCGGGTGGATGAAAAATGGTAACGACAACCACCGTAGGGGCGGACGACCCTGTCCGCCCCCTGTGCGTCAACAACCTTGGGCTGGGGAGGACAGAGTCGTCCTCCCCTACGAACAAAATCCTGCCCACGCAACCCCGCCAACCGGCAAATGGGCGCTTCATGAAGCGCCCCTACGTAAAAACCGATGCCGCCACGATTACACCGTAGGGGCGATTCACGAATCGCCCGTCGCCCGGGTAACGATACCCACTCGGCCGGTTGAACGGCACACGGAAACAAATCCCCGCTCCAGCCTTCCCCCACAGGGGGAAGGTGGCACGGCCCATCGGGCCGTGACGGATGAGGGGGCGACGCCCGCCCCGCCCGGTTGCATGGCAAACGGTATCGCAAACCACCGTAGGGGCCGACGCCTACCCCAAGGGCACTTGTTCCGGCAGCCGCTCGTACCTCGCGGGCCGTCACTGGCGCCGGCGGCCCGAACCCGGTAACAACACCCGCCCACGCCGGATAAACGGCACACGGAAACGATAACCGTCCGTAGGGCGGGACCTATGTGTCCCGCCAAACCAGGTAACGCTTACCGCCAAAGGCGGATAAATGGAAAACGGCATCGGCACCGTGCGTAGGGGCGGACGACTCTGTCCGCCCCAGCCTGGGCGCTGCTCCGCCCTTTTCTCTCCTCCCTCTTCTCTCAAAAAAAGGGAGGACGTCTCCGTCCTCCCCGTGGGGTGTTATTCGTCCCGAAGGTTTTTCCTGATGGTGCCGGCAATGGCCCCGAAGGTGCCGCCCTTGCCATCCATGGCCCCGGTGCGGGCAAAGGCCATCAGGGTCATAAACAGCAGGTCCAGGTTCCGCTCCGTGGTCCACACCCGGTAGAAGCCCTGTCCGCCCAGGGCGGAGGCCACCTTGTGGTTTTCCATGTCCTCCTCGTGGGGGTACTGGCCGGTGCTTTCCGCCCGGGCGATCTCCGTGCCGTCCCGGAAAATCCGGTAGTTGTCGCCCAGCAGCTTGCCGCTGCCGCCCCCCAGGCTGGATTCCACCGTGATGCCGTTTTCCTGCAAATGCTTGAACACGTCCACGCCGTCCAGCTCAAAGGTGTAATGGCTGTCCAGCAGCAGGGAGTTCCAGTGGCTCTCCTCGCTGTGGCCCACCAGATGGGGGGTGGTGGTGCCGTGCTCGTGGTCGATGAAGTCGAAGCCGAAGGGGGTGATGAGGGTGAATTTGGTCATCTTGGCCTCATACAGCACCCGCCGCCGGCCGTCCTCCAGCCGGTGGCCGTACTTGGCCGTGCCCAGGTCGGTGAGGAAGTAGAGCTCCCGCTCCTCCCCCTGCTCCGAGGGCCGGTAGCCCCGCCGGGCGCCCATCTCCCGCTTGCCGTGGAGCTCGGTCATAGCCCGCTTTTCCCGCACGCTGGTCACGATCACCACCGCCAGAATGGCGGCGCTGACCACCATCAGATAGATGCCGAAGCCGCCGCTCCCGTGGATGATGGAGGGGTCTTTGGGGTTATATTTGATGGTGATGGTCTTGCCCACCTTGTAGGAGCCGCTGGACTGGTCCAGCGTTTCGGTGTAGATCACGCCGTTTACCGTGTACCGCACCGTGGGGGTGTAGGTGGTGCTGTCGCCATCGTAATTGGACTCAATGTCCACGATCTCCGCTGTGGTTTTCTCAAAGCCCCGGGACTGGAAAAAGGTGAAATAAATCCCCGCGGCCAGGCAGATGACCGCCAAAACCGCCGCAAAAATCTTCAATCTGGGCCCGCGCAGTGAAATCATAACGCCACGCTCCTTTTCTGAAATAATGTGTGGATGGGATAGTTAGTATTGTACCATAATCCGTCCCCAATAGCCACCCCGACGCCAAAAAAATCGCCAGCCGCCCAGCCCGGATAAACGGAAAACGGCATCGCAATCCACCGTAGGGGCCGACGACCCGGCGGCCCGAACCCGGTAACGACACCCGCCCCTCCCGGTCAAATGGCAAATGGAAACAAATCTCCGCCCCAGCCTTCCCCCACGGGGGGAAGGTGGCACGGCCCATCGGGCCGTGACGGATGAGGGGGCGATGCCCGCCCCGCCGGGATGAATGGCAAACGGTAACGGCAACCATCCGTAGGGGCGGACGACTCTGTCCGCCCCAGCCTGGGTTCGGTGACGCAGAAAGGGCGGAGCAGAGCCCCGCCCCTACACCACAACATCGCACCCCCCGCAACCAACGATGCCGTTTATCACCCCCGCCGCCGGGTCACGGCGCGCCGGGGTCGTCGCGCCCTACGGCGAGAACCGACATCTGTGTTTTTTCACCGTAGGGGCCGCCGCCTACCCCAAGGGCACTGGCTCCACAATCCGCTCGTGTCCTCGCGGTGTGTCGCTGGCGCAGGCGGCCCGAACCAGATAACGACACCCGCCAAGGCTCGGTTGAATGGCACACGGAAACGATAACCGTCCGTAGGGGCGGGGCTCTGCTCCGCCCACCCCGCCACCACCCACCGACCACGCCGGATAAACGGCAAACGGCATCGCCCCACCGTAGGGGCCGACGACCCGGCGGCCCGCACCCCAGACCCCGCCCACCGCCCGGGACGGCTGAATGGTAAACGCCCCCTCCCCCACCATCACAATCCGTCCGCGCAAACGGGCGCTTCATGAAGCGTCCCTACAAAGAACACCGACGCCGTTTCCACCGTAGGGGCGATTCACGAATCGCCCGAGCCCCACGTCCCCAACGCCGTCGCAGCGACGCCGAGAAATGACAAAATCCCCTGTGCAGCCTTTTTTCTGCACAGGGGATTTTTGCAACTTTTCGGCCTGTTTGGGCCTTTTCATGGGGCGGGTAAATGGGCCCTTTTTCGTCAAAATAACGAAAGCCCCGTATCCTTGATGGATACAGGGCTTTTCTCTTGGTGCGCGGTACAGGACTCGAACCTGTGTCCACGTTGCGGCAGCCGGTTTCCAGACCCTTCGGGCCGTGGAAACCGGGCCGCTGCCTTTTTATCGCCTCGCTTCATCCGCCACAGGCAGCGCTTCGGCGATAAACCCCATGCCCGTCAAGCGATGTTTGCCGTCCGGCAGGGTCGCAGGTTGGGGCCTATGTCACATACCAAAAAGAAAACCACCCCGAAGGGTGGTCTTCTTTTTGGTGCGCGGTACAGGACTCGAACCTGTGACCCCATGCACGTCAAGCAACAGGCTCAATGGCGCAAGGGCGGACTTTGCAACAAGATGGCGGATTTCAAGCCCTCCACGGCGTTCTGCATGCTGCCCATGGTGGCGTGGGAATAGCGGGCGGTGGTCTTGATGTCGGAATGGCCCAGCAGCTCCTGCACCACCCGAATATCCGCGCCGCTCTCCCTTGTGAGGGTGGCAAAGGTGTGGCGGCAGCAGTGGGGCGACAGGCGGCGCACGTCCGGCTCGTCCTCGTGGAGATGGCGGAAGAAGGTGTCATAGTCCCGGGAAAAGTTCCGGGGGCTCATTAACGTGCCGTTGCGTGTGCCGAAGAGAAACTCCCCCTTGTGGGGCAGCTTTTGCAGCCGGTAGGCCAGTTCCGGCAGCAGGGGCACGGTGCGGAGGCTGCGTTCCGTCTTGGCCTCATGCTCCATGACGCAGGGGCGGTTATGCACCAGGTACACGGCCCGGTTGACGGTCAGGGTGGTGTCGGTGATGTCGCTCTCTTTCAGCCCCAGCAGTTCCCCGCGGCGTATGCCCGTCAGCAGCAGCACCATCACGGCGACGCCGATTCGCTGATTCTCATACGTCACCGCGTAGCGTAGGATGGTACGCACCTCCTCCATGGTGTACGCCTCCCGGGGCGTCTCCTTCATGTGGGGCAGCTTCAAGCGGGCGGCGGGATTCTTGGCGCAAAGGTCGTTGTCGATGGCGGCGGCAAAGAGGGCGTTCACCAGCACCCGCATTTTGTCCACATAGGATTTTGAAAATGCACTTGCAAACTGATTGAAAAACCGCTGCAAATGCATGGGCTTGACGGTGTCCAGCTCCATGGACAGCAGCTCCTCCGGAATGTGACCCGCCACCAGTTGGAGGGTGTAATAGGAATCGGGCCGGATGGTGTCCAGCTTGTAGGCGGTGAGATACAGGGGAATCCATTCTCCCAATGTCATGGTGTCCCTCCTTTCTCGGGGCTCGGCAGCGACGTGCCGGCGATTTTCACATCACCGAACACAGGCACAACATAGGCTTCCGGGTGGTCGGCTACAAATACATCAAAGGGGATTCCGCCGTCAATCAGCGAGATTTGGGGCTTGCGCACCAGATCGCGGGAGGCGAAATACCACTTGCCGAAAATCTTGGTGAAGTCCTTTTCAAAATACTTGGTGAGGTATTGGCAGGTGCGTTCGTAATGCTCGTCTATGGGTATGCAGGTGGAGAAGCCATAGCGCCACTCCGGCATATTGAAAATGGGCTGTCCCCTGTCCGTAGATAGGGCCGCACCGGTGCGGGGATGGGTGGCCCGTTCCATGCGGACAAGGCCGGGATTGCACAGGCCGTGGAAGTGAATGGCGCCGTCCTTGTGGCGCTCTGCGATGATAAGATACCGAAAGCCCTTGCGATGGGAGGCGTTTTTCAGCCACGTTAAAACGGCCTTGCGAACGGCGTCCGTGCCGTAGCGGTCAATGACCGCGCCGTTCAATGTCCAGGTGAGGAAGTGGGAGAAGCGGTTGCACATGGCGATGTCCCGCACTTCCCGCTTGGCCCGGCAGCGGCTGCTGGCGGCGGCGCGTTCCGGGTCTGCGGCCTGTCCCTTGGGCGGCACGGTGTAGGGCCGTTGGCGGCACTCCCACCCGGCAGCGCGGAAAATGGGGGTATTGGAAACCTGCAACATGGCGTCGGCATAGGGGTACTCCAACACCCGGGCGTTGGAGGAAATATCACAGGCAGAAGCACCAAACAGCACGAAGCAACCCTCCCAAAGTGAGACCGATTTGTTGATACATCAAGTAGCCGCTCCTTGGCTGCGGGCCTTGCCGCCGCCTTGCGACGCCGGAAACGGCAGCAACAAGGTCCAGGGGCAGACAAGGGGCCGTGCTGCCGTGTCGGGACGTGGGTGGCCGCCGACGGACGAGGCGGGGAGGTCGTCGGGACGCAGGCGCAGCGGCGAGCAAGAGGAGGGCCCGGCCCGATGAAATACCAGTCTGCGGACTGGTATTTCCGGGCCTTTGATGCGAGCCGCTTTGCGCCTTCGGCGCAAGTTGCTCTCGCATTTCCTCGCGGCCGCCGCCTGCGCCTACCCTCCGCCGCGACAGGTCGGCGCTTTGGCGCGCCGCCCTGCCGCTGGCAAGAAAGGAGTTGCACAACTATTCGTTTTGAATAGTCTGGAAGTATAATACTATTCGTTTTGAATATTGTCAAGGGAAAAGTATTCAAAACAGATAAAAAATACTTGCGCCATTCCGGGAGGTGGTATAGAATGGCCTTGTAGTTTTCCACACAAAGGAGGGAGAGCCGTGGAGAAAGAGGTCAAGGAGGCGCTGGGCGAGAAGTTCCGGGAGGCGGAGCGCCTGGGGGCGGACAAGTCCATCCCGGTAGGCGAAGCCGTCAGCCTGGTGCTGGACGGCATCCGGGCGGACTACAACACCATAGCCGGCTATTCCGCTGCCAGAGCGCAGCGCAAGAAAGACGTGGCGGAACGGTTGAAGGCTGTTCGCAAGGCCCGGGGGTTGAAGCAGCAGGAGGTGGCGGAGAAAACCGGCCTCAACGTGATTACCCTGTCCGGGTACGAAATCGGACGCAACGAGCCCAACGTGGAGGCACTGGTGCGCCTGGCGGATTGCTATGGCGTCAGCCTGGACTACCTCACGTGTCGCAGCGACGCCGAGAAATGACAAAATCCCCTGTGCAGCCTTTTTTCTGCACAGGGGATTTTTGCAACTTTTCGGCCTGTTTGGGCCTTTTCATGGGGCGGGTAAATGGGCCCTTTTTCGTCAAAATAACGAAAGCCCCGTATCCTTGATGGATACAGGGCTTTTTTGATGGTGCGCGGTACAGGACTCGAACCTGTGACCCCATGCACGTCAAGCATGTGCTCTACCAGCTGAGCTAACCGCGCGGACAGCGGTACTATACTACCGCACTCGTGCCGGTTTGTCAACACTTTTCCGAAAATTTTTGCGCCCCGGCGGATGGGCGATGGGGCAAAACCCCTCCCCCGTCCGCTATTCCGCTTCCGCGCCCAGGCGGCGGAGCTGCCGGGTGAACCACTCCGGCAGCGGGCAGCTGAGGCTGACCTTCTCCCCCGTCCGGGGGTGGACAAAGGCCAGGCCCACCGCGTGGAGGCATTGGCCCTCCAGCCCCGGCACCGGCTTATGATTGCCGTACACCGTGTCTCCCAACAGGGGGTGGCCGATGCTGGCCATGTGGACGCGAATCTGGTGGGTGCGGCCCGTCTCCAGGCGGCAGCGCACGTGGGTGGCACCCCGGTAGCGGCCCAGTACCTCCCAGTGGGTCACGGCCCGCTTGCCCCCCATGACCACCGCCATCTTCTTCCGATCCTTGGGATGGCGGGCGATGGGGGCGTCCACGGTGCCGCTGTCCTCTCGCAGCGTGCCCGTCACGATGCACTCGTACGTCCGGGCCAGGGTGTGGTCTGCCAGCTGGGCGGACAGGGCCAGGTGGGCGGCGTCGTTCTTGGCGGCGATGATGAGACCGCTGGTGTCCCGGTCGATGCGGTGGACGATGCCGGGCCGTTTCTCCCCGCCGATGCCGCTCAAGCTGTCGCCGCAGTGGTGCAGCAGGGCGTTCACCAGCGTGCCGTCCGGGTGGCCCGGCGCCGGGTGCACCACCATGCCCACGGGCTTATTCACCACGATTACGTCCTCGTCCTCATACACCACGTCCAGCGGGATCTCCTGGGCCGTCACCGCCGTGTCCGCCGCCTCCGGGATGATGACTTTCACAGTATCCCCGGCGGCCAACCGGTCATTCTTATCCGCCGCGGCGCCGTTCACCGTCACGTTGCCCCCGGCGATGAGCCGGGCCGCCGCGCTGCGGCTGACGCCCTGGGCCCGCTCCGCCACAAAGGCGTCCAGCCGCTTCCCGGCGTCCTCAATGGTGGCTGTCAGCGTCATGTTTCGTCACCCTGTCGTATTTTTCATAAAACCAAAGGTAGTACACGGCCCCCAGCATGACCCCCACCACCACGAAGCAGTCCGCCAGGTTGAAGATGGGGTAGGTCATAAACTGCAGGTCGAACATATCCACCACGTAGCCGTGCCACAGCCTGTCGATGTAGTTGCCCAGGCCCCCGCCCAGCACCAGCAGGCAGGCCCACACCCCCAGGGGGTGCCGTACCACCCGGCGGACGAGCAGCCAGGCCACCGCCGCCATCAGCGCCGTGGTGACCACCAGCAGCACCGCGGTGCGCCCGGAGAGGCTGCTCCAGGCGGCGCCGTAATTGTGCAGCCGGGTGAGCTGCACCACCCCCGGCAGCAGCGGCGCACTCTGCCCCAGGTCCAGGTGGGCCACCGTCCAGTATTTCAGGGCCTGGTCCGCGCCGATCAGCGCCGCCAGCACCGCCATCATCCACCACATAGATTGCGCTCCTTTTTCATCCATAGTGCCACTATCATACTGCATGGCGGTGGAATTTGCAACCGTCCTTTGCCCGGGAAAAATCTTTACGCCGCAGGGGAATTGTGCTATAATCAATCAGTTAACAGTAAAAAATGGCGTCATAGCATCTTCGGCGCCCCGGGAGGTACCCTTTGGAAAGAGAAAACGTATTGGTGTCCGCCGCCGACATGGCGAAGCAGCAGGATTTCACCGCCAAAATCAAAGCCATCCACGACCAGCGGGGCCAGCACCCCAAGGCCCTGGTGGACACCTACGGCTGCCAGCAGAACGTGGCCGACAGCCAGAATATCATGGGCATGCTGGAGGCCATGGGCTGCGCCTTTACCGACGACCCCTACCAGGCCGACATCGTGGTGCTGAACACCTGCGCCATCCGTGACCACGCCGAGCAGCGTGTCTTCGGCACGTTGGGCACCCTGACCCACACCAAAAAGGCCAACCCCCGGCAGATCATCTGCCTGTGCGGCTGCATGGCCCAGCGCAAGGAGGTGGCCGACCGGGTGCGCCGGTCCTACCGCCACGTGGACCTGGTGTTCGGCCCCCAGGCGCTGTGGCGCTTCCCGGAGCTTTTATATCAGGTCTATTCCCGCAGCGGCCGTGTGTTCTCCATCGAGGACGAGCATGGCGCCATTGCCGAGGGTATGCCGGTGGTGCGGGAGGGCCGCACCCGCGCCTGGGTGTCCATCATGTATGGCTGCAACAACTTCTGCTCCTACTGCATCGTCCCCTACGTCCGGGGCCGGGAGCGGAGCCGTGACCCGGAGGCCATTCTCTCCGAGGTGCGGCAGCTTGCCGCCGAGGGGTATAAGGAGATTACCCTCCTGGGCCAGAATGTCAACTCCTACGGCAAGGACTTGCCGGAGAAATGGGACTTTGCCGACCTGCTTGCCGCCATCGACGAAATCCGCGGCGACTATCTCATCCGCTTCATGTCCTCCCAGCCCAAGGACGCCACCCATAAGCTGTTCGACACCATGGCCCGCTGCCGCCACGTGGCCCCCCAGCTCCATCTGCCGGTGCAGTCCGGCAGCGACCGGGTGCTGCGGGCCATGAACCGGCCCTATAACCGGGCCCAATATCTGGAGCTCATCACCTACGCCCGCGCCGTCATGCCCGACCTGGTGCTGACCAGCGACGTGATCATCGGCTTCCCCGGCGAGACGGAGGCCGAGGCCATGGAGACGGTGTCCCTGGTGGAGGAGGTGCAGTTCGACGCCCTCTTTACTTTCATCTTCTCCCCCCGGCCCGGCACCCCCGCCGCCAAAATGGAGGACCCGGTGCCCCGTGAGGAGAAGCAAAAGTGGTTCGACCGCCTGTGCGACGCCCAGAACGCCATCTCCGAGACCATCCACCGCCGCTACGTGGGTCAGACCCTCCGCTGCCTGGTGGACGGCGAGACCGGCGACAGCCGCTGGCCCCTCAGCGCCCGCACTGCCGGCGGCCGCCTGGTACACCTCACCGGCGATACCGGCGCCATAGGCGACTTCCACAATATTAAAATCACCGACAGCAACACCTGGGCACTGTTCGGCGAGCTTGCAGACTAAGAAAGGAGCATCCCCATGGCTGAGCTGACCCCCATGATGCGCCAATATCTGGAAATCAAGGCCGACAACCCGGATTCCATTCTCTTTTTCCGCCTGGGCGATTTCTACGAGATGTTCGGCAACGATGCCCGCACCGCCTCCCGGGAGCTGGAGCTGACCCTCACCTCCCGTGACAAGGACAAGACCAAGACGGCGGAGGAGCGCATCCCCATGTGCGGCATCCCCTACCACGCCGCCGACAGCTACATCGCCCGGCTCATCGCCAAGGGCTACAAGGTGGCCATCTGCGAGCAGACCGAGGACCCGGCCCAGGCCAAGGGCCTGGTGCAGCGGGACATCATCCGGGTGGTCACCCCCGGCACCGTCATCGACAGCGCCAGCTTGGAGGCCAGCCGCAGCAACTTCTGCGCCGGCGTGTTTCTGGATGAGCAGAACGCCGCGTTGTGCGTCTGCGACATCTCCACCGGCAAGGCTCACGCCGCCGCCTTTTCCGGCCCCGAGCGGCTGTCTCACCTGTGCAACGAGCTGGGCCGCTTCGCCCCCGCCGAGGCGGTGATGAACGAAAGTGCCTATGAAAATGAGGACTTGACCGCCCTTTTGGGGGATAAACTCTCCTGCCACCGGGAAAAGCTGCCCGCCGCGTCCTTCCGCGCCGAGGGGTGCGAAAGGCTGGCCCGGCAGCAGTTCGGCGACGAGGCCGTGGCCCGGCTTCCCCGTCATAACCCGGCCCTGCTGCCGGCGGTGGGGGCCCTTTTAGGCTACCTCCACGACACCCAGAAAACGGATTTGAGCCACATCGACCAGTTGGAATACTACGAGCAGGGCCAGTTCATGGAGCTGGATCTGACGGCCCGGCGGAATCTGGAATTGACGGAGACGCTGCGCTCCAAGGAGAAAAAGGGCAGCCTGCTGTGGGTGCTGGACAAGACGAAAACCGCCATGGGCGGCCGCCTTCTCCGGTCCTGGCTGGAGCGGCCCCTCTTGAACTGCGCCGCCATCGCCCGCCGCAGCGGCGCCGTGTCCGCCCTGGTGGACAGCACCATCGCCCGGGAGGAGCTGATGGTGGCCCTTTCCGGCGTCGCCGACATGGAGCGGCTCATCGGCCGCATCGTCTACGGCACCGCCGGGGGCCGGGATCTGGTGTCCCTCCGGGCCGCCATCGAGCAGCTCCCCCAGGTGAAGCAGCAGCTTGCCGCCTTTGGCAAGGGGCGTTTGCATGAGCTGGACGAGGCGCTGGACGATTTATCCGACATCGGCAGCCGCATCGCCGCCACGCTGGTGGACGAGCCTCCCTTCTCCGTCCGGGAGGGGGAGCTGATCCGTACCGGCTTCCACCCGGAGGTGGACCGGCTGCGCACCATCCTCCACGGCGGCAAGGACGTCATTGTGAACATGGAGGCCGCCGAGCGGGAGCGCACCGGCGTCCGCACGCTGAAAATCGGCTACAACAAGGTGTTTGGCTACTACATCGAGGTGTCCAACTCCTTCCGGGACCAGGTGCCCGACACCTATATCCGCAAGCAGACGCTGGTAAACGGCGAGCGGTACATCACCCAGGAGCTGAAGGATCTGGAGCACGATATCCTCTCCGCCTCCGACCGGGTGACGGCGCTGGAATTCTCCCTCTTTGACGAGCTGCGCCGCGCCGTGGCCGACCAGGCCCAGCGCATCCAGGCCGCGGCAGCCGCCGTGGCGGAGGTGGACGTGCTGTGCTCCCTGGCGGCGGTGGCGGTGAAGCATCACTACTGCTGCCCCGTGGTGGACGACGGCGGCGTCATCGAGATTTTGGAGGGCCGCCACCCCGTGGTGGAGCAGATGCTGGACAAGGCCCTGTTCGTGCCCAACGACACCTATATGGGGGAGAATGAGAACCGCATCAGCATCATCACCGGCCCCAACATGGCGGGCAAGTCCACCTATATGCGGCAGGTGGCGCTGATTACCCTCATGGCCCAGATCGGCTCCTTCGTCCCCGCCCGCTCCGCCCGCATCGGCGTGGTGGACAGGATCTTCACCCGCATCGGCGCCAGCGACGATCTCTCCGCCGGCCAGTCCACCTTCATGGTGGAGATGACGGAGGTCAGCGACATTTTGAAGTCCGCCACCTCCCGCAGCCTGCTGATTCTGGACGAGATCGGCCGTGGCACCTCCACCTTCGACGGCATGTCCATCGCCCGGGCGGTGGTGGAATACTGCGCCGCCAAGCTGGGGGCCAAGACGCTGTTCGCCACCCATTACCATGAGCTCACCGCCCTGGAGAACGACCTTCCCGGCGTGAAGAATTACAACATCGCCGTCCGCACCCGGGGGGAGGACATCATCTTCCTGCGGAAAATCATCCCCGGCGGGGCCGACCGCAGCTACGGCATCGAGGTGGCCCGGCTGGCGGGCCTGCCGGCCCAGGTGGTGCGCCGGGCCCGGGCCATTCTCACGGAGCTGGAGGCGGAGTCCGGCAAGCCCCGCGCCCCGATAGCGGAGAGCGACCAGATGTCTCTCACCGCCATGGCGGAGGCGGAGGCGCTGGACGCCCTGCGCCGCTGCCAGGTGGACACGTTGAGCCCCATCGAGGCTTTGAATCTGCTGTACGAGCTGAAAAATAAACTGTCGTAAAGGAGGGCCACCATGCCTGAAATCCGACAATTAGACCGCCATACCGCCGAGCTGATCGCCGCCGGAGAGGTGGTGGAGCGCCCCGCCAGCGTGGCCAAGGAGCTGCTGGAAAACGCCATCGACGCCGGCGCCTCCGCCGTGGTGGTGGAGCTGGAAAACGGCGGCCTTACGTATCTGCGCATCACCGACAACGGCTGCGGCATGACGCCGGAGCAGCTGCCCGTGGCCTTTTTGCGCCACGCCACCTCCAAGCTGCGCACGGCGGAGGACCTGGCCGCCATCGGCACCCTGGGCTTCCGGGGCGAGGCGTTGGCCGCCATCAGCGCCGTCAGCCGTGTGGATATCTACTCCCGCACCCCCGGCGGGTTGGAGGGGGCCATGCTCCATCTGGAGGGCGGCGTCCCCGGCAAGGTGGAGGCCGCCGGCTGCCCGGAGGGCACCACCATCTGCGTCCGGGACCTGTTTTACAACACCCCCGCCCGCATGAAGTTTATGAAAAAGGACACCGCCGAGGCCACCGCGGTAGCAAACGTGGTCACCCACCTGGCCCTGAGCCACCCGGACATCTCCTTCAAGCTGCTGCGCAGCGGCCAGGAGGCGCTGCACACCCCCGGCGACGGCCAGCTTCTGAGCGCCGTCTACGCCGCCCTGGGCCGCGATTTCGCAAAGTCGCTGCTGCCCATCCACGGCGCCGGCGGCGACGTGTCCGCCCACGGCTTCATCACCGCCCCCCTGGCCGGCCACGGCACCCGGGCCCGGCAGATTTTCTTCGTCAACGGCCGTCTGGTGAAGTCCCAGCTTTTGCAGGCGGCGCTGGAGGAGGCGTACCGCAATCGGCTCTTAAAGGGCAAGTTCCCCGGCTGCGTCATCCATGTGTCGCTGCCCCACGACATGGTGGACGTCAACGTCCACCCCGCCAAGACGGTGGTGAAGTTCGCGGCGGAAAAGCCGGTGTTCGACGCGGTGTATTACACCGTCAAGGACGCCCTGGACGCCGAAAACCGCCCCGCCGCCCCCGCCCCCCAGCGGGAGTTTTACCGCACCATGACGGCGGAGGAATACCGGGCTGCCGCGGTGGAGCAGGCCAAAAAGCCCCTGGGCAGCTACGGCGCCAAGTCCGCCGCCCTGCCCCTGCGCGACGTGGCCCCCGCCCCCGGCCAAGCCTTCACCGCCCCGGCCCCCCAGGGCAAACAGTACGTCATCACCCCGCCCCCGGCGGAAAATAGTGCCCAGCCTTCCCCCTGGGGGGAAGGTGCTGAGCGAAGCGAAGCGGATGAGGGGGCGACAACCACCCAACTGCCGATAGAACACCCCCAGCCTTCTCCTTGGGGGGAAGGTGGCACGGCCCAACGGGCCGTGACGGATGAGGGGGCTGCGCCCGAAGCGCCGCCGGCGCCAGCGACACACCGCGAGGACACGAGCGGATTGTGGAGCCAGTGCCCCTGGGGTATGGCGGATGCAGCGAGGGCGCAGCAAGGCAGCGGCCCGATTTTCACGACCAACGGGAGTGAAAATCGGCTGCCGCAACGAGAGCGCGAGATGCCCACCCAAGCCCAGGAGAACATAGCAACAGAGCACGAGACCCCCGCCCAACTCCCCATAGAGCCCCCCGCTCCCGCCCCCTGGCGAATCGTGGGCGAGGTGCTGAAAACCTACATCATCTGCGAGGACGACGCGGGCAGCGTCTGGCTTATCGACAAGCACGCCGCCCACGAGCGCATCCGCTTCGACGCCCTGAAAGAAAACCCCCAGCCCCTGATGGCCCAGACGCTGCTGCTGCCCCTCACCGTCACCTTGGAGGCCGACGACTACGACGCCGCGCTGCAAAACCTCCCCGCGTTGGAGCAGTTCGGCTTCCAGTGTGAGGACTTCGGCGGCGGCACCATCCTGCTCCGGGCCATCCCGGCGGACATCCGCATGGAGGACGCTGCCGCCACAGTGGAGGAGCTGGCCCACAAGCTGGCCGTCGGCCGTGCCGACCCCGCCGCCGCCCGGGACGAGCTGCTGCACACCATGGCCTGCAAGAGCGCCATCAAGGCCGGCATGACCACCGACCCCGCCGAGTGGCGGGTGCTGGTGGACAAGGTACAGTCCGGCGCCATCCAGTATTGCCCCCACGGCCGCCCGGTGAAATACCGCCTGAGCCGCTACGAAATCGAAAAATTCTTTAAAAGAGCGTAAGGCTTGCGCCTATCAGAAAACGGCAAAGCCGTTTTCTGATAATAGGATGGCAGCCCACTCCGCGCACTCGCTGCGCTCGCACACTGCGTGGTCTGAGAAGTAAAATTTCTGACGTACACGCCGCCAGAAATTTTGATTAGATGGGTTCGCGCCTGCGGGCGCGAAATCTGCGATGCTTTTTTACGATTCGAGGATTTGCTATGTTGCTTTGTGTCGTTGGCCCCACCGCCAGCGGAAAAACGAAAATGGGCGTGGCCCTGGCCCGCCGCTTCGGCGGCGAGGTGGTGTCGGTGGACTCCATGCAGATTTACCGCGGCATGACCATCGGCACCGCCGCCCCCACGGCGGAGGAGCGGGAGGGCGTGCCCCACCACATGGTCGCCGTGGCCGACCCCTCCGAGAGCTGGTCGGTGGCCCGGTACGTGGCCATGGCGGATCAGTGTGTGCAGGACATCCTCTCCCGGGGCAAGACCCCCGTCCTGGTGGGCGGCACCGGCCTCTGGCTGGACGCCCTGGTGCAGGGCATGGACTTTGCCCCCGGCGCCCAGGGGGAGCCGGTGCGGCGGGCGTTGCAGCAGCGCCTGCAAGCCGAAGGGGCGGAAACGCTGCTGGCGGAATTGGCCCGGATTGACCCCGCCGCCGCGGCCAAGCTCCATAGCAAAGATGAAAAGCGCATCCTCCGGGCCCTGGAGGTCTACCAGACCACCGGCCGCACCTTTACCGAGCAGTGCGCCGCCCAGGCCGCCCGCCCGCCCCGCTATGCGGCGGCCTACATCGGCCTGGACTTTGCAAACCGTGACGATCTCCGCCGCCGCATCGACGCTCGCGTGGACGACATGGTGGCCCACGGCCTTTTGCAGGAGGTGGAGGCCCTGCTCTCCTCCGGCCTCTCCCCCGACGCCACCGCCCTCCAGGCCATCGGCTACAAGCAGTTTCTGGCGGTGGAGCAGGGCCGTGCCACGGTGGACGAGGCCGTGGCGGAGGTGAAGCTCCGCTCCCGCCAGTACGCCAAGCGGCAGCTTACCTGGCTGCGGCGCAACACCGCCATCCATTGGATCCACTGGGGCAGCGAGCCAAATTTCCCCGCCGCCTTACAGGATGCGACAGATTATCTCACCGCCTGTGGATTAGGATAAGCCCAGGCGGATGCATGGGTATCCGCTGTGAAAAGAAAGAAAGGAAGCGGAACACATGCCAATCAATCACAATTATCAGGACACGTTTTTGACCCAGGCCCAGCGCCGCCGCACCCCCGTCACCGTCTATCTCATCAACGGCTTTCAGATGCGGGGCGTGGTGGCCGCCTTCGACAGCTTTGTGGTGCTGTTGGAGGTGGAGGGCCGGTGCCAGATGATTTATAAGCACGCCATCTCCACCGTGGCGCCGTTGCAGCCCCTGGAGATGACGCCGTAAAGGAGTCACCATGAAATCTTCCTCCCCCATTGTGAAAATCCTGTCTGTGGCGCTGCTGCTGGCGGTGGTGGTCTACTTCGCCGCCCAGCTCAATGCCTACTTTGCCGACCCCATGGTCACCACACCGGTGTATCGCATGGTGAAGGAGGATACTATCGCCGTCTATGGCTACGTGGTCCGGGACGAGGAGACCTTCTCCTCCCCCTCCGGCACCTTGTCCCACCGCCGCAGCGAGGGGGCCCGGGTGGGCGCCGGCCAGGTGCTGGCCACGGTGTACCCCGATCAGGCCGCCATGGAGAAAGCCCAGGCCCTGGACGACATGGAGCAGCGCATGGAGCAGCTCCAGTTCGCTCTGGGGGCCTTTCTGGACCCCGACGCCGCCTTGAAGCTGGACGGCGACATCGCCCAGGACGTCATCGCCCTGCGGCGGGAGACGGCGCTGGGCGACTACGGCACCGCCGCGCCCCTGGCCGCCACGCTGAAATCCGCCGTCATGAAGCGGGATACCCGCTTTGAAACCCGGGAGCAGGTGGAGCAGGCCATCGCCGCGCTGCAAAACGACATCAACACCGCCCGCTCGGGCCTCTCCGCCGCCCAGGACGTCACCGCCCCTTATAGCGGCACCTATTCCGGCGTGTGTGACGGCTACGAGACGGTGCTCACCCCCGACTGGGTGGCCACGGCCACCGTGGCCTCCCTGGACGCCGTGAGCCCCACGGAGCAGCGGGGCAACGTGGGCAAGCTCATCGACGGCGACACCTGGTATTACGTCTCCGCCATCACCGACGCGGAGGCGGCGCAGCTCCAAAAGCGCGCCGCCGTCACCCTCCGCTTCACCAAGGGCATGGAGCAGGACGTGACCATGACGGTGTCCCGTCTGGGCCCCGACGAGGACGGCCGGCGGCTGCTGGTGCTCCAATGTGACCGCCTGATCGCCCAGACCACGGCGCTGCGCCACCAGGCCGCCGACCTGGTGCTGCATCGCTACGAGGGCCTGCGCATCCCCGCCAACGCCCTGCGCCTGCGGGAGGACGGCGTCTCCGGCGTCTACTGCGTGGTGGGCGCGGTGGCCCGGTTCAAGGCGGTGCAGGTGGTGTACCAGGGCGACGGCTACGCCCTGGTGCGGCCGGCCGAGGACGCCACCGGCACCGGCGTGCTGCGCCTGGGCGACCAGGTCATCGCCACCGCCGGGGAGCTGTTTGACGGCAAGGTCATCGGATGATTGAGGAAAGGAAGTGGCCCTATGTCCATTTCGGAGAATATCGCTGCCGTCCGTGACGGCATCGCCGCCGCCTGCCGCGAGGCGGGCCGGGACCCCCGGGAGATCACCCTGGTGGGCGCCAGCAAGATGAACGACGCGTCCCGCTGCCGTGAGGCCATTGCCGCCGGCATCGACGCCCTGGGGGAGAACCGTGTCCAGGAGCTGGTGGAGAAGTGGGAGGAACACGCCTACGACGGCGCCCCGCTCCACTTCATCGGCCATCTGCAGCGCAACAAGGTGCGCCAGGTGGTGGGCAAAGCGGAGCTGATTCACTCCGTGTCCTCGGAGGAGCTGCTGCAGGAGATCGACAAGCGCGCCGCCGCCCTGGGCATCCGCCAGCAGGTGCTGCTGGAGGTGAATATCGGCGGCGAGGCGGCCAAGTCCGGCTTTGCCCCCGAGGCGGTGGAGCAGGCCGCCGCCGCGGCCCTGGCCCTGCCCCACGTGGCGGTGCTGGGGCTGATGACCATACCACCCGTAGCGGTGGCGCCGGGGCAAAACATCCCATATTTTGAGAAAATGTATCGCCTTTATGTTGACATGAATCGAAATATGTTCCATAATGAAATGAAGTATTTATCCATGGGCATGTCGGGGGATTACGCCGACGCCATCCGCTGCGGCAGCAATATGGTCCGTGTGGGCACGGCCATTTTCGGTGCGCGGCACTATCAGATTTGATCGGAGGGACGCATAATGAGTTTGATGGACGAGCTGAAGAAGATCATCCACCCCTATGATGATGAGGATTACGATTACGAGGAAGAGCCGCTGGACGAGGCCGAGCGCACCGACGCCCGCCCCGCTTTTGACGACCGGCGGGATGACCGCCGTGACGACCGCAAGGCCGACGAACGCCGCAGCAGCAAGGTGGTGAATATCCACGCCACCGCCGCGTTGAAAGTGGTGCTGGTGAAGCCCGAGCGGTTTGAAAACGCCAGCGAGATTGCCGACCATCTCCGGGAAAAGCGCACCGTGGTGCTGAACCTGGAGTCCACCAACAAGGACGTGGCCCGGCGGCTGCTGGACTTCCTCTCCGGCGTGGCCTATGCCGGCGAGGGCAAGATCAAGAAGGTCTCCGCCAACACCTACATCATCACGCCGTACAGCGTGGACATTATGGGCGATCTCATCGACGAGCTGGAGAGCAGCGGTCTGTATCTGTAATAACATAGCGGGAGGAAAAAACCATGTTCACACCTCAGGAAGTATCCGATAAAGTATTCCCCAAGGCGTCCGGCTTCAGCGGCGGCTATCAGATGTCCGCCGTGGATGAATTTCTGGACGCGCTGACGGAGGACTACACCTCATTATATAAAGAAAACGTCACCTTGAAGACCAAGCTGAAAGTGCTGGCCGAGAAGGTGGAGGAATACCGCGCCACCGAGGACTCCATGCGCGCCACCCTGCTCACGGCCCAGCGCATGGCGGACAAGATGGTAAAGGATGCCGAGCGCGAGCGGGACGGTATGGTGGCCAAGGCCCGCCGTGACGCCGCCGACGAGATCGCCCGGCTGGACGCCGAGACGGAGGCCCACCGCCGCAAGCTGACCCAGGCCCAGGATGCCCTGGCCCGGTTCATCGCCGACAGCCGCAAGGTGCTGGCCCAGCAGGAGGCGTTTCTTGCCAAGCTGCCCCAGGCCGCCGCTGCCGCTGCCGCTGCTGCCGCCAACGTAGCCGTTCCCGCTGCCGCCCCTGCAGCCAGCCCTGCCCCTGCCGCCCCTGTGGCCCCCGCGGCCAGCCCTGCCCCTGTGGCGGAGAGCAAGCCCTCCCGTCTGGCGTCGGAGGTGGAGGGGGAGGTGGAGCCGGAGGCGGAGAAGGAGCCGGAGAAGGAGCCGGAGCGTGACGCCTTCCCCAGCGACTTCAAGCTGAGCCTGGACGAGCTGAAGTTTGGCCGCAACTACGGCAACAATAAGTGACCCATGAGTGAAAAACCCATTGTCGCCCTGCTGTACGACTTCGATAAAACCCTCTGCACCACCGACATGGAGGACTATACCTTCATCCCCGGCCTGGGGCTGACGCCCCGGGAGTTCTGGGCCATCGCCAATGACTTTGGCCGGGAGAACCGGATGGACGGGCTGCTGGCCTATATGTACACCATGATTTGGCAGTGCCGGGAAAAGGGCATCCCCCTCACCCGGGACTATCTGGTGCGCTGCGGCCACGCGGTGGAGCTGTTCCCCGGCGTGGCGGAGTGGTTTGCCCATATCAACGCCCTGGGCGAGAGCTTAGGCGTGGCGGTGGAGCATTACGTCCTCTCCTCGGGCCTGAAAGAGATCATCGAGGGCACCGCCATCGGCGACAGGTTCCGGGAGATCTACGCCTGCGAGTTCTTTTATGACGCCGCCGGCCTGGCGGCCTGGCCCAAGCTGGACGTGAATTTCACCAACAAGACCCAGTTTGTCTACCGCATCAACAAGGGCGTGCTGAACGTGGCGGAGGATAAGCAATTAAACGCCTCCATGCCCGACGACAGCAAGCGGGTGCCCTTCACCAACATGATTTACATCGGCGACGGCCTCAGCGACGTGCCCTGCATGAAGATGATGCAGGCCTACGGCGGCCACTCCATCGCCGTCTACCAGGAGAGCAACCGCGCCGGCGTGGAGGAGCTGCTGCGCCGGGGCCGGGTGGATTTCATCTTCCCCGCCGACTACCGCGCCGGCGGCGAGCTGATGCAGACCGTGGGCAACATCATCCGCAAAATGGCCATCGCCGACGCCCTGACGGCGGAAAACGCCGCCCAGATGAAAGCCATCGGCCACCGGGAAGTCCCCTTCCAGCAGAGCTTGTTTGAATGAGCCCATACCGCATGGAGCATGGCAAATGATACTGTCTGGCAGAAAAGCCAGCGTTTCGGCGACATTGCCTCTGTGATTTCCGGGTTGGTTATGATCATACTGGCACTGTTTGTCCCGGGTATGTGGAATATCCTTTTAATGACGGTAATAATTATAATTTGGCTGATTCTCTGTATAGTTGCTTCTCATAGATACTATTTGGAACAAAACAAAAAGGATAACACCTGAGATTACCAGCCCTATAGGGAAATGTTAAAACCCGTTGCTTGCTTTTGCACAGTACGGCAAATATGCTGATAGCAGGAGGTGGCTGGCATGCTATCAGAGAATATTAGGAAGTATAGAAAAGATCGGAAGCTCAATCAGGAAGAACTGGCAGTAAAGCTTTGTGTTGTGCGGCAAACATTGTCAAAGTGGGAAAACAATCTTTCTGTTCCGGATGCGGATCAGCTGATTGCCCTTGCTGAAATATTGAATGTGAGCGTAAATGATCTTCTCGGAACGACCTTGGAAGATCCGTACGATCACAAAGACGTCGCGGCAGAGCTTGCAAAAGCAAACGAACAGATTGCGCGATATGCGGAAAACGAACGGCTTCGCCTGGAAGCGGGCAGGGTTCGCGGTTTGATTCTGTGGCTGACAATTATCGCGATTGCTCTCATGCAAACTATCAGGAATGAGGTTTTGGCGATTGCTATCTCATCGATACTGCTGGTAGCAGTGTTGATCATTTTATGTCGTAATATTTCTTTGCTTTCAGTAGGCTTTGATACTACGGGAAAGACAGGGAGTATTAAAGTGGTCACAGTATTTGATATCGTATTGATCGTAATCATATCGATATTTGGGATCCTCGTCAAAACTGCCAAGATCCATCTATCTGAAAATCAGGAGGCTTTATTTGCTTCCGCCCTTATTACGGTATTCATGGTTTTTGTAGGTATCATAGCCCCGAGATTGCCGTATAACAGGCACACAGGGTTGCGATTACCGTGGACTGTCCAAAACGAAGGCGCATGGAATATTGCGCATAAGATTTTGGGGATTATTTCAATTCCGCTCGGACTGGCATATATGTCCCTGACTTTTTTCGTCAACAACATGGAAACGCTGACACTAATGGTAGTGCTTATCTGGATAGGGGTGCCGGGGTTGGTGTCTTTCCTCTATGCCTATAAAAAATGAAATACGACAAAACAAGACCCGGGCTGCTGCAAATACAGTCCGGGTCTTGTTGCGGCCAATTCCGTCAGACAGATGCTCAAATCATTGTTAGCTTTGAAACTTTCTTATGGGCATCCGCCTCACGGCCCGCCTCCTTTCGGCGATACTGTCATCTTGCGTTGATCCCGGCGGAGCTTCGTTTACTCCGCCCGTCTGCGGCGGGTGACCACAGGCAGCGCCAGGGCGCTGGCCAGCACCAGAAGGCTCCACAGCACCACGCCGTGATCGCCGGTGGCGGCGGAGTTCACGGGCGCATCGGCGGCGGGGGTCCACAGCGGGGAATCCCGGTAGGCGATGACATAGGTGGAGAACCGGTCGGTGGCGGCGGTGAGCACGTTGCCGCTGCGGGTGGTGGGCAGGGCCGTGGCCACGCCGTCATGGACGCGCACCAGGGTAAACGTGCGGCGGAAGCCCGTGGGGGCGTTGCGCAGCGCCTCCGGGATGGTCACGGAGACGGTGACGCTTTCATTCAGCTCCGTCAGGGCCTGAGCGGCGCCGTCGCCCTCCCGGCAATAGAAGCTCAGGGCCATATACTGCCCCATCTGCAACCCGGCGCCGGCTCTGCGCAGGTCCGCCAGGGCGTTGACCTCGGCGGCGGAGAGCTGGGCGTGGGTTCTGCTCTCTGCCTGGAGGTAGAAGAGGAGCGACGGGCTCATGTAATAGCTGTCCTCCCCCAGCAGGGCCAGGGCCTTGGCGGGGGTGATGGCGCTGACGGCTGCGGCGGGAGCGCCGGGGGCGGAAACCGTGTCGGTGACGATGGGCTTGCCCCACGCATCCTCCCGCGTTTCCTTCCGGCTCTCGGCGGCGGACAGGGTCCAGGTGATGTCATGGGTGCCCTCAAAGCGCCCGCAGCCGGTGACGGTGATGGTGTGGGTGCCGAAGGCGGTGGAGGTAAGCTGGCCGGACAGGGTGTAGTCCTTGCCCTGGGTCAGCACCAGCTCGTCGGCTTTCACGGTGACGGCAGGCCCCACGGCCTTGGTGCCGTCGCCGGTGAGGGCGTCGGCGGACAGGGTGACGGTGAGGAACTGGGCGGGCCAGTAGGTAACGGGGCCGAACTCGCTCTCCATCAGGGAGGCGCCGTTCTTACGGATCTCCACACAGAGATACCAGCCCAGATCCTCCTGGGTGATGGTGTAGGAGGCGCTTTCCGCGCCGGAGATGGGCGTCTCCTCCCGCACCATGCCGAATTCCTCCGACTCCTTTGCGTGGTACCAGCGGTAGGTGAGGCCCGAGGCGTCCTCCGGCTCGGGGGTGACGGTGATGGTCTCGCCTACGTAGTCGTAGCCCGCCTTGCTGACGCTGTAAAGACCGGTGGTGTAGGTGAGCTTGGCGGTGGCTTCGGCGTGGTTGCCGTCGCCTGCTGTCCGGGTGTAAATATCGTAGGTGGTGGCGGCGTCCAGACCGCTGAATGCCACCAGGCCGTCCTCATCCGGGGTCGCGGCGGCGCTCCAGTCGGGCTCCTGTCCCTGGGGCGCGATGACGTAGACCTGTCCCTCTGTTCCCTCGATGCCCACGGTGTAGCACTGCCGCTCTTCACCCTGGACTTCCGTGCTGCCGGGCATGCTCCAGCGCAGCTCCGGCGCCGTCACCTGTCCGGGGGCCTTGGCGATGGTAACGCTTATATCCTCCAGAGCCAGGGTGCCGGGATGGGTGCTGTTGCCCTCATACCGGGCGTGAACGGTGTAGTCTCCGGCGTCGGTGGCGGTGGCAACGGTCTCCGTCCAGGTGGTGCCGTCCAGGCTGTACCGGATGGCGTAGCCCGGCAGGGCCTCCTTGGGCGGGTTCACCAGCGCCAGGGCCTGCCCGGTGTACATCAGGTTCTCCCGGGCGGTGGGCCGCTGATTGTCCGCCGCAGTTTCCGCGGCCACGGCGTACAGCTCCATGGCGTCCAGAGTGCCCCAGCCGCCGGGCTGGATGGCGATGGTCATGGTGGGGTACACGGCGGTTTCCCGGGTCAGGGTGAAGGTGACGGTGCTCTCCTGCCACGCCGCCCAGCCCGTCAGCGCCGTATCGGTGCCGGTGGCAAGGGTGGCGCTGCCGTCGGTGACGGACAGCCTGACGGCCTCGCCGCTGTTGCCCTGGGCCTTCACGGCGAAGGTATAGGTGCCCTCCGGCAGGGTGACGCCCGCCCCCTGGGGGCCTTTGTAGGTAACGGTGCCGGTGCCGCCGTTTTTCAGATACCAGTGGACGGCGTGGGCGCCCTCAAAGGGATCGTCCGTGGTAATGGCGGCGTTTTGCAGGGTGAAGCGGCCGCTGCCGCCCTCAAAGCTGACGTCGTCGCCGATGAGGAGGTTCACGTGCTTCACCGTGACGGTGCAGGTGACGGGAGCGGAGGTAAGGCCCTTGTAGTCGCCGTCCTCCGCCGTGCGGCTGAGGGTCACCGTGCCGTGTACGGTGCAGCTCTGTCCGCCCTTGGCGTCGGCCAGGGCTGCCACATCATCGGCGTTCCACACCACCGTCTCCGCCACAGGCTCCTGGCTGTCAGAGTAGGTGACGGCCAGGGTGCCGGGCAGGGTGACGGCCTGGCCCTCGGTGACGGTGAGGACGGGCGCCTCCACGCTCTCCACCGACAGCAGGGTGTTCACCGCGCCGGTCTTCACGTATTTGAACACCTTCAGCGACCGGAGCATCACGCCGTCGGAGCCGAAGAAGGCCTGGTTGTCCACGGCGCTGCCGCCGTACCACTTGCCCGCGTCGTCAGGGTCGTATTCGCCGGCGTAGCTGGCCGCCCAGCCGGCGCCGTTTTGCTCCCACAGGGCGCTGTTGGCCTTGCGCTTGCCCGCCAGATCGTCGCCGGTGAGGCCGGTGGTGTCCCCCACGGTGACCCAGGCGCCCTCCCAGTAGAACACGCCCAGGCCCTTGCCGCCGGACACGTTGTTGACGGCGTTCATCACCTCGCGGACCTCGGTGGCCTGCCCCTGGGGGGTGAAGGGCCACTTCAGGTTGTCGCTGGTGTCGTTGTTGCCGCGCCTGACGGTGTTTTCGTGGCCGTCGGAATCGTCCAGCGTGTAGGCGTAGGAGGTCTCCGCCACCATGGCGTACTTGCCGTAGGTGGTGGCGGCGTAGTCCAGCACGGCGGTGAGATTGGTGAGGCTGCCGTGCCAGTAGGGGTAATAGGAGGTGGCGAACACGTCGTAATCCACGTTGTTCTCATGGAGCTTGTCCGCCAGACCCTTGATGGTGGCGGTCTTCTCCGGATTGGTGAAATGCACTGCCACCAGCACGTCTTCGTCAAAGGCCCGGACGGCGGCCGCCCCGGCGTTGTAGATCTTGGCCATGTTGGCCCAGGTGCTCTCGCCGCAGATGCCCCCGGTGGTCTCGTTGCCGATCTGCACCATGCCGACGTTCGCCCCGGCGGCCTTGATGGCGGTCAGGGCGTCGGTGGTAAAGGCCTGCACGGCGGCGGCCTTGGCGTCGACGTCCAGGTTCTCCCAGGCCTTGGGGGCCTTCTGCTTGCTGGGGTCGGCCCAGAAGTCGGAGTAGTGGAAGTCCACCAGCAGCTTCATGCCGTTGTCCGCGGCCCGCTTGCCGATGGCGGCGGCCTTGGCCACGTCGTTGTTGCCGCCGCCGTAGCCGTTGTGCTGGCTGTCGTAGGGGTTGTTCCACACCCGGACCCGGATGTAATTCACCCCGTTATCCGCCAGAATCTTGAAGAGATCGCCTTCGGCGCCGTTTTCATCGTAGAATTTCACGCCGCTCTGCTCCAGCGCCAGCACCGAGGACACGTCCATGCCCCGGATGAAATCGCTGTTTTGGAACTTGATGCGGCTCACGTTCAAATTGTCCTCCACGGCGGCCGCGGCGGCGGTGACGGTGACGGTGGCGTAAGTGATGGCCACCTGGGTGTCGCCCTGCTTCAGCTCCGCCGCCAGATAATAGGTGCCCTCGCTGGGCACGGTGAGGCCGCAGGTCAGGGTCTTGCCGCTGTTGTTGTCGTAGTTGGACAGTGCGCCGTCGCTGTTGCCGTCGGCGTGGCCGTTGTCTGCATAGTAATCCAGCCACCACCACAGGGAATACCCCTCCGGCACGGCCTCCGCCGCCACGCCGTTTTGCACCCACCGGGCGGTAAAGGTGAGAGTGTCCCCCGCCTCGGCGGAAACGGTGCTGGGGGTGACGTAAAGGCCGTCGGTAGGGGTGGCCTGGCCGGACTGCTTCGCCAAACGCAGGTCGTCCAGATGGCCCCAGCCGCCGTCGGACAGGTTCAGACGCACGCCCACGGTGTAATCGCCGTCGGCGGTGACGGTGAACGTATCGCTGACCTTGTCCCACACGTCCCAGGCGGTGGGAGTGACGCTCCGGCCGTCCATGGTGCCGATGAAGCCCTGCACCGTGGCGCTGGCGCCCTGGTTCTTAAAGGACAGGGTGTAGCTGCCCGCCGTCAGGGTCACGGTCTGGGAAATGGTCAGCACCTGGGCGCTCTTCGACCAGTAGTTAAAATAATGTGTGCCGTCGGCGGCGGAAGCCTCCTTCCACTCGGTGGTGGTGTCGGTCCAGCTCTCCACGGCCACAGACCAGGATTTTCCGTCGTCGTGCCAGAAGTCGGTCTCAAAGCTGCCGTTGGTCAGCAGGTTGTCGTCCTGGGCGAAGCTGACCCTGGGCATGATGGAAAACACCATCACCAGCGCCAGGGCCGTCGCCAGCCATTTTTGCCATCCTCGTCTCATGGGCGTTCCTCTTTTCTCACTGTGATTTACGCAATTTCCTTTTGTGGATTCCCCACAGAAATCAACACTTTATTATACCATACATTTGTGTAATCGCACAAAGAAAAAAAGGAAAATCCGCCGAAAAATCGGCGGATTTTTTGGCGAAAAAATAGAAATTACCCCTCATACAGCCCGGCGAATTCCTCCGGCATCTCCCGAATGGCGATGTGCTGGGGGCAGTTTTTCTCGCAAAGCCCGCAGTGTTGAAAAAACGGTACTATTTACGGTAAAAAGAGTGGTTTATCCGTAGAAAAACAGATTTATTTGGAGTATGCTTCTGGCCTAAAGCGAGAGAAAGGAGTGGTGAAGCCATGGCGGAAAGTAAGACGGGCCTGACAGAACGGGACCGGCGGTTTTTGCAGCGCAGCCTCAACGACACTATGTGGAAGGTGGTGCTGGCGGTAGGCACGCCGCTGGCGCTGTACCAGGGGCTGAACATGGTGTTCACCATCCTAGACACCATGATGGCCGCCCATATCAGCAAGGAGTCGGTGTCGGCGGTGGCGTACCTGTCCCAGGTGAGCCTGCTGCTGTCGGCCCTGGGGGGCGGCCTGGCGGTGGGCGCCGGCATTCAGATCAGCCTGGCTTACGGCCAGGGGGATTTCGCCCTGGTGCGCCGCCGGGTCAGCAGCCTGTACGTCATCTGTTTGGCGGCGGGGCTGGTGATGCTGCTGGCCATCCTGCCCTTCACCGACGGCTTTCTCCGCCTGGCGGGCACGCCGGAGGAGCTGATCGCCGTGGGCCGGCCCTATTTCGCGGTGGAGCTGCTGGTGCTGGTGGTGAAGTTCCTCAATAATGTATACATCGCCGTGGAGCGCTCCCGGGGCAATTCCCGCCGCATCATGGGGCTGAACTTCCTGGTCATCGCCGTGAAGCTGTCGCTGACGGCCCTGTTCGTCTACGTGCTGGAGGGGGACTTGGTGATGATCGCGGTAGCGTCCCTGGCGTCACAGCTGGCCATGTTCGCCTGCGGCGTGAAAAACAGCCTTGCCTCCGGCGACGGGGTGTTCAGCTTCTCCCCCGCCGCCGTGACCATGGACAGGCGCACCGTCCGGCCCATGCTGGTGCAGTCGGCCCCGGTGGTGGCGGAAAAGGCCTTGTTCGCCTTCGGCAAAACGGTGGTCAACGCCATGAGCACCGTCTACGGCCCCACGCTGGTGGGGGCCATGGGGGTGTCCAACAACCTGGGCGGCGTCACCACCAATCCCCAAAACGGCTTCCAGGAGGGCACGGCGGCCATCATCGGCCAGAATTACGGCGCCGGGCGGTATGCCCGGGTGCTGCAGGCGTTTTACGCCGCGCTGGTCATCAACGTGATCATCGGCGGCGTGGTGTCGTCTCTGGAGCTGTGGCAGCTTGACGTGCTGGCACGGCTCTTTGACAGCGGCAGCCCGGCCTTCCACCGGGAGATCGTCACCGTCTACCGCTACGAGGCCCTGGGCGCGGTGCCCCTGGGGGTGAACGCGGCGGTGCTGGCGCTGCTGTACGGCCTGGGCAAGACCCGGCTGACGCTGCTGCTGAACTTCGCCCGGGTGTTCGTGTTCCGCATCCCGGTGTTCTGGCTGCTGCAGCACTGCACCACCCTGGGCGAGGCCAGCGCCGGCGTGGTGATGCTGGTGAGCAACCTGTCCTCTGGCCTGCTGGCGGCCGCCATCGGCGCGGCAGTGATCCGGCGGTATAAAAAGCAATACGGCCTCACCGCCGCCGGCAAAAAGGACCCGCCGCAGGGGGAATAAAAAACCGCCCACCGGGCGGTTTTTTCACGTGCCGAAGGCACACATCATAGAAACCCCCGTCACCGCCTTCTCCTTGGGGAGAAGGCGGCACGGCCGCAGGCCGTGACGGATGAGGGGGCGTGCGGGCACAGCGCCGCCGGCGCCAGCGACACACCGCGAGGTACGAGCGGCTTGTGGAGCCAGTGCCCTTGGGGTATGGCGGATGCAGCGTGCCCGCCGCAAGGCAGCGGCCCGATTTTCATGGCCCGAAGGGTCTGGAAATCGGTTTGCCGCAACGAGAGCACGAGATTTTGCAGCAGCTTACGGTAGGCGGGCGATGGAGCACCACGGCCGGTTGAATGGCAAACGGCACCGTCTCCCTCCGTAGGAGCGGACGACTTACCCCAAGGGCACTGGCTCCACCGTCCGCTCATTCTTCGCGGGGTGTCGCTGGCGCTGTCCGCCCCTCTGCGTCGCTGTACCCGGCGATGATTGCCCGCTTTTTATACTGTTATGCCTCACGGCATAGTGATGCATTGCGTCTGCCGCCGCAAAGTGATGTTGCGCGTTACACGCGCAGTGATGCGATGTTTGCCCACGTGCCGCCAGGCACACATCATTGCCGCAGGCAACATCATGTGCGAAGCGCACATCATTTGCCCGAAAGGGCAAACATCATTGAAAAAAGCACTGCTTACGCAGTGCTTTTTTCTTGGTGGGGGATGGTGGATTCGAACCACCGAAGGCGTTGCCAGCAGATTTACAGTCTGTCCCCTTTGGCCACTCGGGAAATCCCCCATATTCT
>CAMKGX010000014.1 GCA_946412355.1 uncultured Clostridia bacterium | reverse complement strand
TTCAAAGGTTTTTTCACCAACGGTGCATTATACCACAGTGGTTTGATAAATGAAATAGATATTTTTGCATGGCAAGGATAAGGTGGGCTAATGGTGCGCAGGAATATAAACGGGCGCGTCCATTGCGAAAGGCATCCATCCTTCCGTAGGGGCGCTTCAGGTCGCGCCCGCTTGCGGGTTGGCAATGATGATAAAGGGTATCGTTGGTTTGGCAAGGGGCAGGATGTTGTCCGTAGGGGCGGGGCTCTGCTCCGCCCTTTAATCGTCAATCGCCCGGCCTCGGGCGGAGCAGAGCCCCGCCCCTACACACAGTTTACCGTTGCCCTTTGCCGTCCAACCCACCGCGCCACATTTGATACAGGTCGGGTTGGTCGATGGCTGCTCCCACGCCCTTCATTTCACACCGCGCCGCAGGCCACGGGCAAAACACAAAGGCCACCCTGTTGGGTGGCCTTTGTATTTTGGTGGACCTGAAGGGATTCGAACCCTCGACCTCTCGGATGCGAACCGAACGCTCTCCCAGCTGAGCTACAAGCCCATATTCGTTTTGCCAAGGCGTTTACCGCCTCGACCATTCTATTATACACAAGTTTTTGGGAATTGCAAGGGGGAAATCTGCCGCTGTTTCCCTTTTCAGCGTCTCCCGTTTCCCCTTTTTCGTCATTGCGCTTTGGCCCATCCTGTGGTACTATGGCCGTTGGCGGTGCCTGTCCGGGGGATTTCCGGGCAAATTGGGGCACCTTTGAGGCTTTTTTTATGACGAAACAGACCATTCGCGCCGCGTTTATCACCTCCGTGCCGGTGCTGGCGGGGTACATCGTGCTGGGCATCGGCTTCGGCATTTTGCTGCGGGGCGCGGGGTACGGCGTGGGCTGGGCGGCGGCCATGAGCGCCCTCATTTACGGCGGCTCCATGCAATATGTGGGGGTGGGGCTTCTGGCCTCCGGCGCCTCCATCATCACCACCGCCCTCACCTCCTTTATGGTCAACGCCAGGCACCTTTTTTACAGCATCTCTATGATCGGCGTGTACAAGGGCGCGGGCCGGGCCAAGCCCTACATGATCTTCGCCCTGACGGACGAGACCTATTCCCTGCTGTGCGACGGCAAGGTGCCCGACGGCGCCGACCCCACCGGTTACCGCTTTTTCGTGTCCCTCTTTAACCAGTGCTACTGGATCATCGGCGGCGTGCTGGGCAACCTGCTGGGGGCGGTGCTGCCCTCCACGGCGGGGGTGGAGTTCTCCATGACGGCGCTGTTCGTGGCGGCGTTTACGGAGCAGTGGCGCACCAGCCGCGACCACCTCCCCGCCCTCACCGGGGCGGGCTGTACCCTGCTGTGCCTGGTCCTCTTCGGGCCGGAGAGCTTCCTCATCCCCGCCATGGCGCTCATCACCCTGGTGCTGACCCTGCTGCGGGGCCGAGAGGAGGCGACGGCATGAAATCGGCCATTATCGTGGGCGTGATGGCGGCGGTGTCGGCGCTGCTGCGGTTTTTGCCCTTTGTGGTGTTCCGCAAGCGGACGCCCCCCTACGTCGCCTACCTGGGCCGGGTGCTGCCCCCGGCCATCATCGGCATGCTGGTGGTGTACTGCCTGAAAGACGTGTCGCTGACGGCGGCCCCCTACGGCCTGCCGGAGCTCATCGCCTGCCTCACCGTGGCGGCGGTGCAGCTGTGGCGCCGCAGCAGCCTGTGGAGCATCCTGGCGGGCACGGCGGTGTACCTGGTGCTGGTGAACGCGGTGTTTTGAGCGCGCATACCTCATTTATAATATGGAAAAGACGCCCGTGAGGGCGTCTTTTTTTGCCAATAATTGACTTTTATCGGGCTCTTTGCTACAATAATCCGCGAAAGGGATGCTGCGCTGACGGCAGGCGGTTGGCCACAACCTCCGAAAGGGGGTGAGGCCCGTGCGTATTACGTTACATATCGGTACCTATACGGTGACGATTGTGATTAAGAAACGCGAAAACCGCCACCCTGCACGGTGACGGTTTTCAAGGCTTAGCTTTGTAAATCTCTCGCGTTAGGGCCAACCGCTTGTCGCGGTATCCCTTTCACCATTATCTTACCACACCTGGCAGTATTGTCAAGTGTGGTTTTTTGCGTTCCGGGCCCCGGCGGCCACTTATCGCGCCGCCTTTTGGAGCCGGATGTCCTCCCCGAAGAAGGGCAGCACACGGTACTCCCCCTCCAGCCGGGACTGGACCTGACGGCCGTATTTGGCCCCCAGCTCCTCCAGGGTCAGATTGGTGGAGATGACGGTGCTCTTGCCCGCCATGAGGCGGCCGTTCACCAGCTGGTACAGGGCGCTCTGGACGAAGGCGGTGGTCAGCTCCGTGCCCAAATCGTCCAGAATCAGCAAATCGCACTCCTCGTACCGCCGGGCCTCGTCCTCCTCCTCCCTGCCGAACTTCACCGACTCCATCACGGAGAACACGTGGCCCGCTGTGTCGTACACCACGCTGTGGCCCCCCTCGCTGACCACCCGGGCGATGCAGGCGGAGAGGAAGGTCTTGCCCAGGCCCGGCTCGCCGGTGAGCAGCAGGCTGCCGCTGCGGCGGGAGAACTGGTTGGCAAAGTCCCGGCACAGGTCGTAGTTGTCCTCCATCTGCCGCCGGGGGGAGATGCCCAGCTCCGGGTCGGGCAGGGGGCTGTACCAGTCGAAGGAAAACGTGTCAAAGCTCTGGTGGCCCAGGTCCAGCAGCTGGGACAGCTGGGCGATCTGGGCGTCGTGGTAGTATTTTTTCAGGCACCGGCACATGCTGCCCCGGACGTAGCCGCTGTCGCCGCACAGGGGGCAGGCGGGGGCGTCGTCCAGCGCGTCGGGAGCGTAGCCGTAGCGCCGCAACAGGGTCTGGCGCTCCTGCTGGAGGGCCAGATTCTTGTCCCGAATCACCCGGATGGCGGGCAGGGGGTCGGTGCCCCGCTGCAGGGCCCCGGAGATAATCTGGGACATGGTGGCCCGCAGCTCCCCCTCAATCTCCCGGATGCGGGGCACGTCACGATAAATCTGCTGGCGGCGGCGCTCCGCCTTGGCGGCCCGGGCGGCCTTATCCCGCTCGAAGCGCTCCGTGGCAATGCGCAATACCTTTCCGTCTACTGCCATGGGTCATTCCCTCCCCACATATTTCTTCATCCAGCTCTTGTCTCTGGTTTTGCCCTGCCGGGGGGCGGCGGCGGTTTCCCGGCGCTGCTCCCCCGCCTCCACCTGGGCGGTGGTGTGCCAGCCGCTTTCGTGCCAGCGGCGGAGGATGCCGTTTATGTATCGCCAGTCCATCTTCTGCTTGCGCATGATGGTGATCTCATAGGCCAGGGCCACCGTGTCCGGCGGGAAGCCCTTGTCCATCCAGTCCAAAATGTACTTCAATTCGCTGTCCACCGCCGGGCGGTCGCCCAGCTGGAGGACCCGCATATAGGCGCCGGTGCCCGCCACCTTGCGGTCGTAGTCCCGCAGGTAGGCCGCCACGGCCTCCTGGTCGAAAAGGCCCCTTTGGGCCCAGTAGTAGCCCTCTTTCTCGATCTGCCGCAACGTGGGGCGGCGGCCCTCGCCGTAGCGGCGGCGGGTGCGGTCGGTGCAGTGTACCACCAGCTGGTACAGCACGTCCGCCGGGAAGCCCAGGTCATGGTAGAGCCCGGCCAGAATCTGGTCGTCGGCGGCGGCCAGGCGGCGGCCCAACGTCTGCTCCACCTGGGAGCGGAGCATGGCGTAGTCCTCCTGGCCCAGCAGTTCCGCCATCTCCTGGGGCGTGAACTCGGTGCGCTCCCGGGCCGGGGCCAGGGGCTTGCCCCCGCCCAGCAGGCCCATCTCCCGCAATGCCGACTCCGCCGCGCGCAGCCGCAGCTCCGTCATGCCCAGGGAGGCCGCCAGGGCGGCGGCGTCCTGGCCGCCGGAGGACCGCTGCAAGGCCAGGTACAGCAGGGCCGCGTCGCCGTTTTTGCCGCCGATGACGGCGTCCACCTCGGCGCAGCGCAGCACGATGTTCTTCTCCTCTCCGCCCAGGATATATCCCGCCACGGCCCTCACCTCCCACGATAATCGTTTTTCCCATTCTACACGAAATCCGCCTTTTCGTAAAGTGGCCCCGGGGCTTTTTTACAAATTCACAAATAATTCTTTCCTCCCGGCGAAAATGTGCTATAATTATACTGTATTACTTTGTAAACCCATCAGACGGAACAGGAGGGCAACACCATGGCCAATCGCGTAACGATGACGATTTGCGGCGAGAGCTACACGCTGGTCGCCGACGAGACCCCCAGCTATATGGAAAAGGTGGGGGCGATGGTGAACGACAAGATGACGGAGCTGATGGCCTCCGCCCACGTGAGCCGCTACGACGCGGCGGTGCTGGCGGCGGTGAACATGGCCGACGAGCTGCTGAAAAACCAGGACGGCACCGAGAACCTGCGCCGCCAGCTGAAAGCCTATCTGGACGAGGCCAACGCCGCCAAGAACGAGGTCAGCGACTTGAAGCGCCAGCTTTTCAAGCTGCAGCAGCAGCAAGGGAGACGGTAATGACCGAGCTTTTGGCACCCGCCGGGTCCCGGGAGGCCCTGGAGGCGGCGGTGCAGTCCGGGGCGGACGCGGTGTACATGGGCTTTGGCGCCTTCAACGCCCGCCAGAGCGCCCGGAACTTTACCGACGAGGAATTTGCCGACGCCGTGACCTACTGCCACCTGCGGGGCGTGAAGGTGTATCTCACGCTGAACACCCTGGTGTCCGACCGGGAGCTGCCCCAGGCGGCGGAAGCGCTGCGTAAGGCCAGCGATATGGGCGTGGATGCGGTGCTGATCCAGGACTGGGGCGTGTGGCACCTGGCCCGGGAGGTGGCGCCGGACGTGACGCTCCACGCCAGCACCCAGATGAGCCTCCACACCTTGGGCGGCGCCCGGGTGGCGGCCTCTCTGGGCATCCACCGGGTGGTGCTGGCCCGGGAGCTGTCCGGCCGGGAAATCGGCGAAATCTGCCGGGGCTGCGACGCCGAGGTGGAGGCCTTTGTCCACGGGGCGCTGTGCATGTGCTACTCCGGCCAGTGCGCCATGAGCGCCCTCATCGGCCAGCGCAGCGGCAACCGGGGGCGGTGCGCCCAGCCCTGCCGCCTGCCCTACGGCGTGGACGGCCCCTGCCGGGGCGATCACCCTTTGAGCCTGAAAGACGCCAACCTGTCCCATCACCTCCGGGAATTGGAGGACATGGGGGTGGCGTGCCTCAAAATCGAGGGGCGGATGAAGCGGCCGGAATACGTGGCCGCCGTCACGTCCATTTACCGCCGGCTGCTGGACGAGCGCCGGGGCCCCACCGCAGAGGAGGAGCGGCAACTATTCGACGCCTTTAACCGGGACGGCTTCACCGACGGCTATTTCCGGGGCGAAAAGGGCCCGGATATGCTGGGCACCCGCAGCGAAAAGGCCCAGTGGCCCGAGGATTGGTTTGCCCAGGTGCGGCAGGAGGTCGAGAGCCGGGAGCACCGGCTCACCCCCGTGACCCTCACCTGCCACCTGACGGCAAGCGCCCCCGCCACGCTGACGGCGGAGGGGGGCGGACACACCGTCACCGTCACCGGAGCGGTGCCGGAGGCGGCGCGAAACCGCAGCCTGACGGCGGAGGAATTGCGCCAGCGGCTGGGCAAGACCGGCGGCACCGTGTTCACGGTGGCGCAGTTCCACCTGTCCGTGGAGGACGGGCTCATGCTGTCCGCCGGGGCCATCAACGGTCTGCGGCGGGACGCCCTCACCGCGTTGGCCGACGCCATGGCGGCCCCGCCCCCACGGCGCACCGCCGCGGAATCCCCCCTGCCCTCCCGCCCTGCCGTTGCGGCGGCGCCGAAGCTGACGGTGTCCCTGTCGGACAAGGCCCAGCTGACGGAAGAATTGCTGGCCACGGCGCCGGAAATCGTGTATATTCCCGTGGACTGGCTGGATACAATGGATTTGACCGCCTGGCCGGGGCAGAAATTCTGCGCCGTGCTGCCCCGGATTTACCGCACGGCGGACGAGGGGCGCCTCCGCGCCCTGCTGCAAAACGCCAAGGGCCTTTACGGCGTGGCCGTGGGCAACCTGGGCCACCTACCCATTGCGGAGGGCCTGGGCTTGCACCTGCTGGGCGACTTCGGCCTCAATGTGTTCAATTCCCGCGCGCTCCTCTTTTTGCGTGACCTGGGGCTGGAGGGTGCCACGGTGTCCTTTGAGCTGCGGCACCAGCAGATACGGGACATGGCCAAATACCTGCCCTGCGAGGCCATCGTCTACGGCCGCCTGCCGCTGATGCTCACGGAGAACTGCGCCCTGCGCAACACGGTGGGCTGCGCCCACGGCAAGGGCGGCGTCCTCACCGACCGCACCGGGGCCCGGTTCCCCGTCACCTGCGCCTACGGCTGCCGCAACGAGATACAAAACAGCGCCCCCCTGTTCCTGGCGGACAAGGAGGACTACCGCCGCTGCGGCCTGGCCCGCGCCCGGCTCCGCTTCACCACCGAGACGCCCCAGGAATGTGCCGCCATCGCCCGGCGGTATCAGGGGCAGGGCGACTGGACGCCGGACAGCTACACCCGGGGCCTGTTCTACCGGGGCGTGGAATGAAAGCTGGCGAAAAACGGCTGCGCCGTTTTCCTGCCAATGGGCTTGCAGTCCACTCCGCGCACTCGCTTCGCTCGCACACTGCGTGGCCTGAGAAGTAAAATTTCCGACGTACGCCAGCGATGGCCCGCGAGGAACGAGCGGCTGCCAGAGCAAGTGCCCCTGGGGTACACGCCGCCGGAAATTTTGATTTGCATGGTTCGCGCCTTGCGAGGTGCGAAATCTGCGATGCTATTTTCATTACAAACAGTATTTTACCGTAAAGATATTACAGAACGGAGTCAATATGGAGCTGAAAATCAAACCCCTTTCCCCGAAAATCGGAACGGAGATCCCCCTGCCCCGGTTTGCCACGGACGGCGCGGCGGCCATGGACTTGTGCGCCTGCCTGGACGCGGCGGTGGTGATTCCCGCCGGGGGCCAGGCGGTGATTCCCACGGGCATCGCCATCGCCCTGCCCTCTCCCGACTATGTGGCGCTGCTGTTTTCCCGCAGCGGCATGGGCATCCGCAGCGGCATCAGCCTCAGCAACGGCGTGGGCGTCATCGACAGCGATTACCGGGGCGAGATCGGCGTGGGATTGCGGAACCATTCGGCGGTGGACTACACCGTGCAGCCCGGCGACCGCATCGCCCAGCTGATGGTGACGCCGGTGGCGCGGCCCACTCTTACCGTGACGGACGCCCTGGACGACACAAGCCGGGGCGCCGGCGGCTTCGGCTCCACCGGGAGGTAACCATGGGCAAGCTGATTTTGGCCTCCGGCTCCCCCCGGCGGCAGGAGCTTTTGCGACGCATGGGACTGACGGATTTCGTCGTGGCCCCCGCCGACGTGGCGGAGTGGTACCCCGACGGCCTGACGCCGGAGGAGATCGTGGCCTACATCTCCCGGGAGAAGAACGACGCCGTGGCCGCGGCGGCGGACGACGTGGTCATCACCGCCGACACCATGGTGTTTCTCGACAACCAGAAATTGGGCAAGCCTCATTCCCAGGCCCACGCCCTGGAGATGCTCACCGCCCTCCAGGGGCGGCACCACACCGTCTGCACCGGCGTCACCGTGCGCCGGGGGGACAAGCGGGACACCCGGGCCGTCACCACGGAGGTGTATTTCCGCCCGGCGTCGGAGGAGACCCTGCGGCGCTACATCGCCACCGGCGAGCCCATGGACAAGGCGGGCGCCTACGGCATCCAGGGCCTGGGCGGGCTGCTGGTGGAGAAAATCCACGGCGATTTCTTCAACGTCATGGGCCTGCCCATCGCCACGCTGGCGGACATGCTGGCGGGGTTTGGGGTGGAGGTTCTTTAATGAATCATTAAGGTGTCCGCCGCGGAGCGGATGGAAAATGCGCGGGGTTCGGGCGCTTCTTGAAGCGCCCCTACATGGAGAACCGGTGTCTGCGTTTTCATCGTAGGGGCGATTCACGAATCGCCCGGCACGCGGCGGCGACCACCGCCAAGGCGGGTAAATGGGACACGGTATCAGTACCCGCCGCAGGGCGCGACGACCCGGCGCACCGTGACACGGTAACGATGACCACCAACGCCCGGTTGAATGGGACACGACAACGGTAACCGTGTGTAGGGGCGGGGCTTACCCCAAGGGCACTGGCTCCACCAACTGCTCATTCTTCGCAGGGTGTCGCTGGCGCTGCTCCGCCCAAGGCCGGGCGATTGTCGATAAAAGGGCGGAGCAGAGCCCCGCCCCTACGAACAAATTCGTGACAATCCCGCAACAAACGATACCTTTTCGCAAACCCGCCACGGGGCACGGGCCGCCGAGGCGTCGGCCCCTACGAATATAGTCGCAACCACGCGCAACAAACGGTGCCTTTCTTATTCCCGCGACCGGGCAACGGGCGCTTCTTGAAGCGCCCCTACGATTTTTTGCGCCCCCCTTTTTTAATTTACAAATATTTCCATTTCACTTGACAGCAGGTTTGGCTATGAAACGATTCTTTACCAAAAACGGCATATGGATGCTCTCGGCCATCGCCATTGTGGCGGTGGTGCTGGTGATTATGGCGGCCTGGGGCGACGAGACCAGCTTCGTGCGCAACGCCGCCGGGGTCATCGCCTCCCCTTTCCGCTCGGCGGCACAGACGGTGTCCGGCTGGGTGGAATCGGCGGCGGACCATTTCCAGTCCATTGAGGATCTCCAACAGGAGAACGAGGATTTGCGCCAACAGGTGGCGGATTTGCAGGAGCAGGTGCGCCAGGGCCAGGCCGACAGCCGGGAAAACGCCAATCTGCGCCACCTTTTGCAGCTGCGCCAGCAGCACAGCGACTTTGCCCTGGAGTCGGCCTGGATCGTCAGCCGCTCCGCCTCCAACTGGGAGAGCAGCTTCACCCTGGGCAAGGGCACCAATTTTGACATCGCCATCGGCGACTGCGTGGTGGACCCCTACGGCTATCTGGTGGGGGTGGTCACCGACGCCGGCGCCAACTGGAGCACCGTCACCACCATTTTGGACCCGGAGAGCGCCATCGGCGCCACCGTGTTCCGGGTGCAGTCGGCGGCGGTGGCCCAGGGTCAGCTTTCCCTGATGCACAAGGGCCAGCTTACGCTGACGTATCTTGCCGACAACGAGAGCCTCATCCACGGCGACCTGGCCGTCACCTCCGGTCTGGGGGGCTACTACCCCGCCGGGCTGCCCATCGGCACCGTGGAGGACGTGCGCACCGACGACAGCGGCCTCAACCGCTACGGCGTGCTGACCCCCAAAACCGACATGGCGGCGCTGACGGAGGTATTCGTCATCACCGACTTTACCATCGTGGAGTGACGCTATGGGACGAAAAAAACTGCTGACATGGGTGCTGTACAGCCTGTGCGCCCTGGCGGCCGCCGCCGTGCAGACGCTGGTGCTGTCCCGGCTGCAGGTGTGGGGCGTGCATCCCTTTATCCTGCCGGTGACGGCGGCGGTGATCGCGGTGTTCCCGGAGCGGCGGACGGCGGTGGCCTTCGGGGCCTTTCTGGGCTTCGTGTGCGACCTGGTGATGCCGGACATCATGCCCTGCTTCTATCTGGTGACCTTTGCCCTGGCGGCCCTCCTCACCAATCTGCTGGCCCAGCGGGTCATCTCCACCCCCTTCCTGTGCGCCCTGGCGGGGGCGGGCATCGCCCTGGTGCTCAACGGCCTGGGCCACGGCGCGGTGCTGCTGCTGCTCTACGGCTCGGCCCACGGCGCCCTCTTGCTGCTGGTGCAGGAGACGGTGCTGTCCGTCCTGGGAGCGGTGCCGCTGTTCTTCCTGCTGCGGTGGGTGAACCGGTATCTTTCTACGGTGTAAACCTGTATCGTGACAAAAAAACAGCCGTCCCGGTTCGTCTACCCATGGGCATCCGAGCGCCCATGGAAATTCTCCTCCGACGGCTGTGAGGACATGATACCCTTTGCCCCGTCAGGTGTCAATACATTATTATAATAGTATCTTTTGGGAGAATCTTCATGCAGGATACGTTTGAGCGCAAATTTCTCAACCGGCGGACGCTGCTGATCCCCATTTTGCTGGGGATCATGGTGATTGTCTATGTGGCCGTGATGCACTCGGTGCAGATCGTCCACGGCAGCGAGTACCGGGCCCGGTCCATCTCCTCCAACGCCACCACCGAGACGGTGGGGGCCAGCCGGGGGCTGATTACCGACCGCAACGGCAAGGTGCTGGTGTCCAACGCCTTGACCTACACCCTCACCTTTTCCCGCCAGGGCTTTGCGGCGGACAGCGACCTCAACGAGGCCATCTGGCGGCTGGTGGACCTGTGCCGCCGCAACGGCGCCGCCTGGAACGACTCTCTGCCCCTGACCCCCTCTGCCCCCTACCGGCTGACGGCGGAGGCCACCGGCGACAGCTTCGCCGCCTTCTGCAAAAAAGCCAAGCTGTCCGACAGCCTGGACGGCGCCGCCCTGTTAAAGGCCCTGCGGCAGCTCTTCGCCATTGACGACAGCTACTCCGACGACCAGGCCCGTGCCATCGCCGGGGTGCGGTATGAGCTGTATTCCCGCAGCAGCTACGTGTTTGCCGAGGACGTGAGCGTGGCCCTTTTGAGCCAGGTGGCGGATGCCCGGCTGGAGGGCGTGAAAACCGGCACCTCCTCCAAGCGGGTGTACAACACCACCTACGCCGCCCATATCCTGGGCCGCATCTCCCGGATCTACGCCGAGGATTGGCCGGAATACAAGGATTTGGGCTACTCCATGGACGCCCTGGTGGGCTCCAGCGGCGTGGAAAAGGCCTTTGAGCAGTATCTCCACGGCGTGGAGGGCAAGCGGCTCATCACCACCGACAGCCAGGGCCACGTGACGGGCGAGCTGTTCACCAAGCAGCCCCAGCCCGGCGGCACCGTGGCCCTCACCATCGACATCGACCTGCAGGCCGCCTGCGAGGAGGCCCTGGCCGCCACCATTGAGGGCATGATCGACAAGGACTCCTTCCAGCGGGGCGGCGCCATCGCCGTCACCCACGTGGGCACCGGCGAGGTGCTGGCCCTGGCCTCCTACCCCACCTTCGACCTCTCCGCCTTCAACGAGACGTATTCCCAGCTGCTGGCGGACGATCGGCTGCCCATGTTCAACCGGGCGCTGAACGGCATCTACGCCCCCGGCTCCACCTTTAAGATGTGTACTGCCGTGGCTGCGCTGGAAAGCGGCGTCATCACCCCCTCCTCCACCGTGGTGGACCGGGGCCGCTACACCTATTATGAGTGGCCCCAGCCCGCCTGCTGGGCCTGGGCCAGCGGCTTTACCCACGGCAGCCAGAACGTGACCCAGGCCATCACCAACTCCTGCAACTACTTCTTCTATGAGGTGGGCCGGCTCACGGGCATCCAAACCATCGACGACTACGCCACCGCCTTCGGCCTGGGCCGCTCCACCGGCATCGAAATCGGCGACAGCAGCGGCGCGCTGGCCTCCCCGGAGTACGCCGAGCGCAACGGCCTGGACTGGACCGAGGGCCAGACCATCACCGCCGCCATCGGCCAGAGCTACAACCTGTTCACCCCGTTGCAGCTTTCCAACTACATCGCCACGCTGGTAGGAGGCGGCGAGCACTACGCCGCCCACCTGCTGAAAAGTGTGAAGAGCTTCGATAACTCCCGGCTGCTGTACGTCTACGACCAGGAGCCGGAGAACGTGGTGGACATCTCCCCCGCCACCCTCCAGGCCGTCACCACCGGCATGCACAACCTGACCACCGGCTCGCTGTACGGCTCGTTCCAGAACTGCGTGGTCAGCGCCGGAGCCAAGACCGGCTCCGCCCAGGTGGGCACCGACATCGCCAACGGTGTGTTCGTGGCCTACGCCCCCTATGAAAACCCGGAGATTGCCGTGGCCATCGTCATTGAAAAGGGCGGCGCCGGCGCGGCCCTGGCCTCCACGGCAGTGGAGGTCATCAACGCCTACTTCCGCGACCAGGGCGCCACCGCCCACGGCGACAACGTGCTTCTTAAGTAGCTGGCGAAAAACGGCTGCGCCGTTTTCCTGCCAATAGGTTTACAGCCCACTCCGCGCACTCGCTGCGCTCGCACACTGCGTGGTCTGAGAAGTAAAATTTCCGACGTACACGCCGCCGGAAATTTTGATCTGACTTGTTCGCGCCTGCGGGCGCGAAATCTGCGATGCTTTTTTTGTTGCCTCCCCCCTCCCCCATGTTTCACGTGAAACATGGGGGATTTTTTCCCCGGCGCTGTTTCACGTGAAACACGCCGCAAAATTGTCCGCGAATTTCTGTGCAAATAATATTTTTGTATTGAAACGCGGCCCATTTCGCGGTATACTGAATCAGTTACAGATTATGGGTCAATATCGGAGGTTCGTACCGTGGCTAAAACTATCGCAATCGTCAATCAAAAGGGCGGTGTGGGCAAAACCACCACCTGTGTCAATCTGGCCGCCGCTGTGAAGGCTGCCGGGAAAAAGGTGCTGCTGTGCGACTTCGACCCCCAGGCCAACGCCACCTCCGGCATGGGGGTGGACAAGACCGGGTCCGCCGGGGTGTATGACGCCCTCATCAACGGCGTGGCGGCGGAAAAGCTGATCGTCACCACCCCTTACGGCGACGTGCTGCCCAGCAGCAAGGCCCTGGCCGGCGCCGGCATCGAGATGATCGACCTGCCGGACCGCCAGTACCGGCTGAAACAGGCCCTGGCCCCCCTGCAGGAGCGGTACGACTTCATCTTCATCGACTGCCCGCCCTCCCTGGAGCTGCTGACCCTCAACGCCCTTTGCGCCGCCCAGTCGCTGCTGGTGCCCATGCAGGGGGAGTATTTCGCGTTGGAGGGCCTGTCCGATTTGATGAACACGGTGCGCATCGTCCGCCGCAGCATGAACCCGGACCTGGCCATTGAGGGCGTGCTACTGACCATGTTTGACGGCCGCACCAATCTGAGCCTGCAAGTGGCCCAGGAGGTCAAGCGGTTCTTCCCCGGCAAGGTGTATCACACCGTCATCCCCCGGAACGTGCGGCTCAGCGAGGCCCCCAGCCACGGCAAGCCCATTATGGCCTACGACCGGTTGTGCCGGGGCGCCGCCGCCTACCAGGCATTGGCCGAGGAATTTTTAAGCAAAAACGCGTGAGGAACGAAAGGACGGATAACCGATGGCAAATCAAATGAAGGGTCTGGGCAAGGGCCTGGGCGCCCTGCTGGGTGACGATTTCCTGGACGACACCTCCACCCCCCGCTCCACGCTGCAGCTGCCCATCTCCCAGGTGGAGAGCTATTCCAGCCAGCCCCGGAAGCAGTTTGACCCCGAGGCGTTGGCGGATTTGGCCGACAGTATCCGCCGCCACGGCATCATTCAGCCCCTGACGGTGCGGAAGCTGGCCAGCGGATATTACCAGATCATCGCCGGCGAGCGCCGGTGGCGGGCCGCCCGGATGGCGGGCCTCACCCAGGTGCCCGCGGTGGTCATCGAGGCCGACGACCGCAAGGCCATGGAGCTGGCCATGATTGAAAACCTCCAGCGGGAGGACTTGAACCCCATGGAGGAGGCCGAGGGCTACAAGGTGCTGATGGACCAGTACGGCATGACCCAGGAGGAGGCCGCCCAGGCGGTGGGCAAGAGCCGCAGCGCCGTGGCCAACGCCGTGCGCCTGCTGAGCCTCAGCGACAGCGTGCGCAAGCTGGTGGAGGATGGCTCCCTCTCCGCCGGTCACGCCCGGACGCTGCTCTCCCTCCCTGCCAAGCTGCAGGAGGTTGCCGCCGACACGGTGGTGAAGGGCGATCTGTCCGTGCGCCAGACAGAGCTTTTATGCAAGAAGCTGACCCAGGAGAAGAAGGTTGCACCCGTCAAGGACGGCATCACCGTCAACTACACCCAGGAGGCGGAGCGGGACTTGACCACCTCCCTGGGCCGGCCGGTACACATCGTCAACGGCAAGAAAAAGGGCCGCATCGAGCTGGAATACTACGGCGTGGACGATTTGAACGACCTGATTGACGCCCTGCGGGCCATGAAGCGCCGGGGCTGACAAGAAAAAACCGCCGCAACTGCGGCGTGCAGAGAAAGAGGAACGTAAACTATGCTGGATATCAAGTTTGTCCGGGAGAATCCGGACGCCGTCAAGGAGAACATCCGCAAGAAATTTCAAAACGCCAAGCTGCCCCTGGTGGACGAGGCCATCGCCCTGGACGCCGAGAAGCGCGCCTGCCAGCAGGAGGCCGAGCAGCTCAAGGCCGAGCGCAACCGCCTCTCCAAGGCCAACGGCCCCCTGTTCGGCCAGTTGAAGAAGTGCGCCGACGAGGCGCAGCGCTCGGAAATCCAGGCTCAGATCGACGCCAATAACGCCGCCGTCAAGGTCAACGCCGACCGCATGGCCGCTCTGGATGCCCGGGCCGAAGCCGCCGCCCAGCAGCTGAACAAAATCATGCTGGTCATCCCCCAGATGATCGACGACGCCGTGCCCATCGGCCCCGACGACAGCGCCAACGTGGAGGTGCAGCGCTTCGGTGAGCCCGCGGTGCCCGATTTCGAGATTCCCTACCACACCGCCATTATGGAGCGGTTCGACGGCATCGACATGGACGCCGCCGGCCGGGTGTCCGGCAACGGCTTCTATTACCTGCTGGGCGACATCGCCCGGATGCACGAGGCGGTGCTGGCCTACGGCCGGGATTTCATGATCGACAAGGGCTTCACCTACTGCATCCCCCCCTTCATGATTCACGGCAACGTGGTGGAGGGCGTCATGAGCCAGACCGATATGGACGGCATGATGTATAAAATCGAGGGCGAGGACCTCTACCTCATCGGCACCAGCGAGCATTCCATGATCGGCCGCTTCATCGACCAGATTCTGCCGGCGGACAAGCTGCCCCAGACCCTTACCTCCTACTCCCCCTGCTTCCGCAAGGAAAAGGGCGCCCACGGCATCGAGGAGCGGGGCATCTACCGCATCCACCAGTTTGAAAAGCAGGAGATGATCGTGGTCTGCCGCCCCGAGGACTCCAAGGCGTGGTACGACCAGCTGTGGCGGTTCAGCGTGGAGCTGTTCCGCTCTCTGGACATCCCCGTGCGGCAGCTGGAGTGCTGCTCCGGCGACCTGGCGGATCTGAAGTGCCGCAGCTGCGACATCGAGGCCTGGTCCCCCCGGCAGCAGAAGTATTTTGAGGTCTGCTCCTGCTCCAACCTGGGCGACGCCCAGGCCCGCCGCCTCCATATCCGCTACAAGGACGAGAGCGGCAAAATGCAGCTGTGCCACACGCTGAACAACACCTGCGTGGCCCCGCCCCGTATGCTCATCGCCCTGCTGGAGAACAACCTCCAGGCCGACGGCTCCGTGAAGATCCCCAAGGTGCTGCAGCCCTACATGGGCGGCAAGGAAGTGCTGGTCCCCCTGCACGACTGATTACTAATAGTATAATTTACATTTAATTATACAATATGTTTTAAGGAGAGAAAGAAAATGAAAAAGTTTTTCCAGGAATTCAAGGATTTCGCCATGCGCGGCAACGTGCTGGACATGGCCGTCGGCGTGGTCATCGGCGGCGCCTTCGGCAAAATCACCACCTCTCTGGTGAATGACATCATCATGCCCTTTGTGTCCATGCTCACCGGCGGCATTGATTTCAGCCAGTGGAAATGGGTGCTGAAGGCCGCCGACGAGGCCACCGAGACCGCCGAGGTGGCGGTGAACTTCGGCAACCTCATCACCGTGGTGCTGGACTTCATCATCATCGCCTTTGTGATTTTCAGCCTGATTAAGGCCATGAACAAGCTGAAGAAGAAGGAAGAGGAGAAGCCCGCCGAGCCCGAGGCCCCCGCCGGCCCCACCACCGAGGAGCTGCTCACCGAGATCCGCGACCTGCTGAAAGAGCAGAAGTAATGGAAGCCCTGCTGAGGCAAGGCTTGGCCGCCATGGGGCTGCCGGAGACGGCAGCCCCGGCCCTGGCGGACTACGCCGGGCGGCTGCTGCGGCAAAATGAGGTGATGAACCTGACGGCCATCACCGACCCCGCCGACGTGGCCCATCTCCACCTGCTGGACAGCGCCGCCGTGGCCCAGCACGTGCCCCTGGCGGGCAAGCGGGTGGTGGACGTGGGCACCGGGGCGGGATTGCCCGGCATGGTGCTGCGCATTCTCAATCCCGACTTCGACCTGACGCTGCTGGACAGCCTGGGCAAGCGGGTGGACTGGCTGGCCACCGTGTGCCGCGACATGAATTTGCCCCGGGTGGAGTGTGTCCACGCCCGGGCGGAGGATTTCGCCGCCCAGCGCCGGGAGGGCTACGACGTGGCCGTCAGCCGGGCGGTGGCACAGCTGAACGTGCTGTGCGAGCTGATGCTGCCCCTGGTGAAGGTGGGCGGCGTGATGGTGGCCATGAAGTCCGTGGGCAGCGACCAGGAAATCGCCGCCGCCCGGGGCGCCGTGGGCCAACTGGGCGGCAGGGTGCGAAAGACGGTGGATTACACCATCCCCGGCACCGACGTCACCCACCGCCTGGTAATCGTGGACAAAGTAAAGCCCACGCCCAGGCAATTCCCCCGGCCCTTCGCCAAAATCAAAAAACAGCCGCTGCAATGAAGTTGCCTTCCCCCAAGGGGGAAGGTGGCACGGCCTGTAAAGGCCGTGACGGATGAGGGGGCGATGACCGCCCACCTGCCGTAAGTCGCTGCAAAATCGTTCCGCATAGCGGGCGCTTCGTGAAGCGCCCCTACGGAGAAACCCCCTTCCGTTGTAATTACACCGTAGGGGCCGACGCCCTCGGCGGCCCGTTGCCCAGGTGACGATTACCGCCCAAGGGCGGGGTGTGTGGTAAACGGTAACGATACCCACCGTAGGGCGGGACGACCCCGGCCCGCCGTTACCCGGCAGCGATGAGCGCCAAGGCTGGGTGGATGATAAACGCCATCAGCCAACGATGCCGTTAATTGAATTTGCCGCCGCGCAAACGGCGCGCCCAGTGGTCGCGCCCTACGGAAAACACCGTGGCCGTCTGCTTCTTACGATACCCTATATCCTGATTGCCGCCTGGTATGCGGCCCGCCGCAACCAACGGCGCCATTCCAATCCGTCCGCCCAGCGGACACCTGAATGATTCATTATTCCGTATTCACTATTTCTCCCGGAGGTGCTTCCTATGAGCCATATTATCGCCGTCGTCTCCGGCAAGGGAGGCACCGGCAAGACCTCCTTCTCCGCCAACGTGGGCCTGGCCCTGGCGGTGATGGGCTACCGCACCCTGTGCCTGGACTGCGACATCACCCTGCGCAACCTGGACCTGGCTCTGGGCCTCAGCGACAGAGCGCTGATGGACTTTACCGACGTCATTGAGGGCCGCTGCACGCTGGGCGAGGCGGTGGCCGTGCCGGAGAAATACCCCAACCTGGCCCTGCTCTCCGCCCCCCTCACCCGGGGCGAGCTGCCCATCACCGAGCAGCAGATGCAGGACCTGGGCCGCCAGATTCGGGCGGAGTACGACTACTGCCTGGTGGACGCCCCCGCCGGCCTTGGGCAGGGCTTCCAGTTTGCCACCGCCATGGCGGACCGGGTGGTGGTGGTCACCACGCCGGAGGCCCCGGCGCTGCGGGACGCCCAGCGCACCGTCATGACCCTCCGCCGCTTCCCCACCGGCAAAATCCATCTGGTGGTAAACCGGGTGGACAAAAAGCTATTGAAAGCCATGCGCACCAACATCGACGACGCCATCGACGCCGCCGGTGTGCCCCTCATCGGCGTGGTGCCGGAGGATGAGGACATCCCCTACGCCCTCAACCGGGGCATCCCCCTGCGGGAGTGCAACTATTTCGCCCAGCGGGCCTATGAGAACATTGCCAAGCGCATTGTGGGCCGCCGGGTGCCGCTGATGAAAATCTGACATTTCCCCCATACTATATTAAAATAGTCCATTCCACCGTCCGTAACCGAACGATGTGCTATATTATCCAAAGGAGGTACCACATGAACATTGCAATCCTGGCACACGACAACAAGAAGGATCTGATGGTGCAGTTCTGCACGGCGTACTGCGGCGTTCTGGCCCAGCACACCCTCTGCGCCACCGCCATCACGGGCCAGCTGGTGTCTGATACCACCGGCCTCACCGTACACCGCTTCATGAGCTTTGAGCACGGCGGCGGGCAGCAGATCGCCGCCCGTGTGGCCTACAACGAGATTGACATGGTGATTTGTTTTGTGGACCCCGCGGAACGCGTGCCCCACGAGGACATCACCGAGATTATGCGCCAGTGCGACAAAAACAGCGTCCCCTTTGCCAGCAACTCCGCCACCGCCGAAATGCTGGTGCTGGGCCTGGCCCGGGGCGACCTGGCATGGCGCGACATTGTTAACCCCAAAACCAAGCCCTTTACCGCTTGATTTTCCCCATTTTCGGAACAAAAAGGAGACATTTCCCCATGGAAAAGCTGAAACCCCGGACTCTGTCCGGCTTTATGGAGCTGCTGCCGGCGCCCCAGCAGCAGATGGAGCGGATGATGGATATCCTCCGCCGCACCTACGCCCTCTACGGCTTCACCCCCCTGGACACTCCCCTCATCGAGGCCAGCGAGGTGCTGCTGGCCAAGGGCGGCGGCGACACCGAGAAGCAGATTTACCGCTTCACCAAGGGCGACGCCGACCTGAGCCTGCGCTTTGACCTGACAGTACCCCTGGCCAAGTACGTGGCCCTCCACTACAACGACCTGGCCTTCCCCTTCCGCCGCTACCAGATCGGCAAGGTGTATCGCGGCGAGCGGGCCCAGCGGGGCCGGTTCCGGGAGTTCTACCAGGCCGACATCGACGTGATCGGCGACGGCAAGCTGGACATCGTCAACGAGGCGGAGATTCCCGCCATCATCTACCGCACCTTCACCGCCCTGGGGCTGCGCCGCTTCCAGATTCGGGTGAACAACCGGAAAATCCTCAACGGCTTCTACGCCATGATGGGGCTCACCGAAAAGTCCGGCGACATCATGCGCACCGTGGACAAGCTGGACAAAATCGGCCCGGAAAAGGTGGCCGCCTGCCTTCGTGACGACTGCGGCCTGACGGACGACCAGGCGGCGGAGATCCTGCGCTTCATCGCCATCACTGGCGACAACGCCGCCGTTCTCGCCGCCCTCCGCAGCTACGCCGGGCGCAACGACACCTTTGACCAGGGCCTTGCCGAGCTGGAAACCGTGGTGCGCCACCTGGGGGCCTTCGGCGTGCCGGAGGCAAATTTCGCCGTGGATCTCACCATCGCCCGGGGCCTGGACTACTACACCGGCACCGTCTACGAGACCACGCTGCTGGATCACCCGGAGATCGGCTCCGTCTGCTCCGGCGGCCGGTACGACAACCTGGCGGAATACTATACCGATAAGCAGCTCCCCGGCGTGGGCATCTCCATCGGCCTGACCCGCCTTTTCTACGTGCTGGGCGAGCAGAACATGCTGAATGACCAGCTCCCCACCGCCCCGGCGGACGTGCTGGTACTGCCCATGACCGACGACCTCTCCGCCGCCGTGGCCCTGGCCACCGCCCTGCGGGATGCCGGCATCCGCACCCAGCTCTACACCGAGGCCAAAAAGTTCAAGGCCAAAATGTCCTACGCCGACAAGCTGGCCATCCCCTACGTGGTGTTCCTGGGGGAGGACGAAATCGCCGCCGGCACCGTCACCTGCAAGGATATGACCTCCGGAGAGCAGACCACCCTGCCCTTTGCCGACACCCTCTCCCGTATCCGCGAGGGCCTGCGGCAGCGGGAAATGGGCACCGTGATCCGGGAAAACTAATTACAGTTTGTAATAATTATTATAAATAATACAATACATAATCATTCTAAATCGTGAGGAGCGAGAGAACATGATGCAAATGCGTACACATACCTGCAATGAGCTGCGGCTTTCCGACGCGGGCCGCCAGGTGAAGCTGGTGGGCTGGATGGAGAACGTCCGCACCGTGGGCAGCAACTTCGCCTTCGTGGTGCTGCGTGACTTCTATGGCACCACCCAGGTGGTGGTGGAAGACGAGGCCATGATGGCCATCATCCGGGACCTGAATAAGGAGTCCACCATCTCCGTGGAGGGCGTGGTCCGGGAGCGGGCCAGCAAGAACCCCAAGCAGGCCACCGGCGACATTGAGGTGGTGCCGGAGAAGATTGAGGTGCTGGGCCGCTGCCGCTACAACAGCCTTCCCTTTGAGATCAACCGCAGCCGTGAGGCCGACGAGACCCAGCGCCTGAAGTACCGCTATCTGGACCTGCGGAACCCCGCCGTGAAGAGCAACATCGTGCTGCGCTGCCAGGTGATCGCCGCCCTGCGCCAGGCCATGATGGCCCACGACTTCCTGGAGATCACCACCCCCATCCTCACCGCCTCCTCCCCCGAGGGCGCCCGTGACTACCTGGTGCCCGCCCGGAAGCACCCCGGCAAGTTCTACGCCCTGCCCCAGGCTCCCCAGCAGTTCAAGCAGCTGCTGATGACCTCCGGCTTCGACCGCTATTTCCAGATCGCCCCCTGCTTCCGGGACGAGGACGCCCGGGGCGACCGCAGTCCCGGCGAGTTCTATCAGCTGGATATGGAGATGGCCTTCGCCACCCAGGACGACGTGTTCGCCGTGCTGGAGGACGTGCTGCCCCCCATCTTTGCCAAGTACGGCAAGTACGACATCGCCTCCCAGCCCCCCTTCCGCCGCATTCCCTACAACACCGCCCTGGCCACCTACGGCTCCGACAAGCCGGATTTGCGCATCGACCTGACCTGCAAGGACGTGACTTCCCTGTTTGCCGACAGCGAGTTTGACGCCTTCCGGGGCCAGACCGTGAAGATGGTGGACATCACCGACTGCACCCTGACCCGCAAGCAGGTGGAAAAGCTGCTCACCGACTGCGAGGTCCAGTCCGGCAGCAAGGGCTACTGGTTCAAGGTGGACGAGAACGGCGCCCTGGCCGGCGGCATCGCCAAGTTTGCCGCCCCGGTGGAGGACGAGCTGAAAAAGGTGCTGGATCTCCGGCCCGGCACGCTGGTGGTGGTGTCCGCCGGTGAGTATGCCACCAAGAGCGTGGGCGTGCAGATCAAGACCTTCGGCGCCGCCTGCGAGGGCCACATGGATCGCGAGCGTTACGAGTTCTGCTGGATCGTGGACTTCCCCATGTACGAGATCGGCGACGAGTCCGGCGAGCTGGAGTTCTGCCACAACCCCTTCTCCATGCCCAACGGCGGCATGGAAGTGCTGCTGAAGGCCGAGCGGGGCGAGATGGACCCCCTGGACATCTACGCCAACCAGTACGACCTGGTGTGCAACGGCGTGGAGCTCAGCTCCGGCGCCGTCCGTAACCACGACCCGGAGATCATGATCAAGGCCTTCGAGCTGGTGCGGCTGGGCGAGGAGGACGTGAAGAAGAAGTTCCCCGCCATGTACAACGCCTTCTGCTACGGCGCGCCTCCCCACGCCGGCATCGCCCCGGGCGTGGACCGCATGGTGATGCTGCTGGCGGGCGAGAGCTCCATCCGTGAGATCATCCCGTTCCCCATGAATAAAAACGCCCAGGACGTGATGATGGGCGCCCCCTCCGAAGTCACCCAGAAGCAGCTGGACGAGCTGCACATCCTGGTGACGGCCAAGGAGGAAGAATAAACACATCATAAACCGTGGAAAAGGAGGTTCCCCGCATGAACGAAAGCAATCGCGTCAACCCCGTCCGCAGCGACTATGACGGGCCTGTGAAGCTCTATACCATCGAGTGTATCCCCGGCGCAGCGCCGGTGGAAGCCCTGGGGGTGGTGTCCGGCTCCACGGTGCAGGCCGTCCATTTCGGCAAGGACTTTATCGCCTCGCTGCAGCACATGGCCGGCGGCGAAATCACCGACTACGCCGACATGCTGGCACGGGCCCGGGCTGTGGCCACCCGCCGTATGGCGGAGCAAGCGGAGGCCATGGGTGCCGACGCGGTGGTGGGCATCCGCTACGCCACCAGCGAGGTCATGGAGGGCGCCTCCGAGGTGCTGGCCTACGGCACCGCCGTGCGCCTGCGGTAACGCAAAAACAGAAAAACGGGCGGCCCCGCGCCGCCCGTTTTTTGGTATGCGTGGGGGAAACGCACAAGACCGAGTGAATGGTGGGCGGCATTGATACCCCTCCGTAGGGGCGATTCACGAATCGCCCGGGGCCAGGATAGCAACTGCCGCCAAGGCCGTGTGGATGGAACCAGGTATCGACAATCACCGTAGGGGCCGACGACTCGGCGGCCCGGACCCAGGTGACGACCACCACCAAGGGCGATTGCATGGCAAGCGGTATCATCAACCACCCGCAACCAACGATACCATTTATCATTACCGCCACCGGGTAACGGCGCGCCGAGTCGTCGCGCCCTACGGGCAAAATCGTGTCCTGTCCGCTTCCAACGATGCCTTTCATCAAATCCCGCCGCCGTGCAGCGGGCGCTTCATGAAGCGCCCCTACGGTGAAAACGCAGACGCCAATTCTGTCCGTAGGGGCGATTCACGAATCGCCCGCCACCAGGATAGCGACTGCCGCCAAGGCCGGGTGGATGGAAAACGGTAACAAAAATCGCCTCGCCTTCCCCCTGGGGGGAAGGCAGGCCAATATCATGCCCCTCCGCAACCAACCATACCTTCCCTCTCCCCTCTTCACTCAACAAAAGGAGGCCCTTATGGACACCATTAAACTCTACTATGACGACGTGCTTATGCAGGAATTTGACGCCACGGTGCTCTCCTGCGACGCCGGCAAAAACGGCTGGGCCGTGGTGCTGGACCGCACCGCCTTTTACCCCGAGGGCGGCGGCCAGCCTTCCGACCACGGCACGTTGGGCACCGTGCGCGTCACCGACGTCCACGAAAAAGGCGGCGTCATCACCCACACCTGCGACGGCCCCCTGCCCGTGGGCGAAACCGTCCATGGCGCCATCGACTGGGCCCGCCGGTTCGACCACATGCAGCAGCACTCCGGCGAGCACATCGTCAGCGGTCTGCTGTGCGCGGCCTACGGCTGCGACAACGTGGGCTTCCACCTGGGGGAGGACACCGTCATCATCGACTACAACGCCGACATCCCCTGGGAGGGCGTGGTGGAAATCGAGAAAAAGGCCAATCAATACATCTGGGAAGACCACCCCTTCCAGGTCCTGTGGCCCACGGCGGAGGAATTGGCCGCCCTGCCCTACCGCAGCAAAAAGGCCCTCACCGGCGCCGTGCGCATCACGTCCTTCCCCGGCGCCGATATGTGCGCCTGCTGCGGCACCCACGTGGTGCGCAGCGGTCAGGTGGGGCTGGTGAAATTCCTGTCCTGCCAGAAGTTCCGTGACGGCGTGCGGCTGGAGCTGCTGTGCGGCCAGCGGGCCATGGACTACCTGGCCATGACCTGGGAGCAGAACCGGGCGGTGGGCCAGGCCCTCAGCGTCAAGCCCCAGGCCACCGCTGCCGCTGTGGCCAAAAACCAAACCGAGCTGTCCGCCCTGCGGCAGCGGGTCGCCCAGCTAGAGGAGGCCTCCTTCGCCGCCACGGCGGAGGGTTGCCGAGGCCAGGGCGACGTGCTGCTGGTGACGGAGTCCCTCCAGGGCGACGGCGTGCGGCGGCTGTGTGATGCCGTTTCCCAGGTCTGCGGCGGGCGGGCCGCGGTGTTCGCCGGGGCGGACGGCGCCTACCGCTACGCCCTCATTCACCCCGGCCACGACCTCTCCCCCCTGGTGAAGTCCCTCAACGCCGCTCTCCACGGCCGGGGCGGCGGGCGGGACGGCTTTGCCCAGGGCAGCGTGGCCGCCACCGAGGCGGAGATTCGTGATTTCTTCCAAACCGTGTGAAATTTTCACCACTTTGCCAAAAAAGTACCATTCCGGGGGTTTTCTTTTTCCGCTGTCCATGCTATACTATTAAGCTGCAAACGATAAAGTAGAGGGAATTATGGCAACGGAAAACAAACTGGGCGTCATGCCCATCGGAAAACTGATTTGGAATATGTCCCTGCCCATCATCGCCAGTATGCTGGTGCAGGCGCTGTACAACATTGTGGACAGCATGTTCGTCTCCCGCATCAGCCAGGACGCGCTGACGGCGGTATCCCTGGCCTTCCCCGCCCAGCAGCTGATGATCGGCCTTGCCACCGGCACCGCCGTGGGCGTCAACGCCATGATGGGCCGGGCCCTGGGGGCCATGGAGCAGCGCCGGGCCGACGACGTGGCGGTGAACGGCGTGTTCCTGGCCTTTGTGGGAGCGGCGCTGTCGGCGGTGCTGGGCCTGGGCTTCGGCCCCGCCCTGTTCGCCTACCAGACCGGCGTGCAGCACATCGCCCAAATGGGCAACGAATATTTGCAGATCATCTGCGGCCTCAGCTTCTTCCTGTTTGGCCAGGTGATGTTCGAGCGGCTCCTGCAGGGCACCGGCCGGACGGTGTACTCCATGTACACCCAGGGCCTGGGCGCCATCGTCAACATCATTCTCGACCCCATTTTCATCTTCACCCTGGGCCTGGGCGTCCGGGGCGCCGCCATCGCCACCGTCATCGGCCAGTGCTGCGGCATGGTGCTGGCGATTTACTTCAACCTCACGAAAAACCACGACATCCACCTGCGCTTCCGGGGCTTCCGGCCCAACTGGCGCATTGTGGGCGGCATCTACGCCATCGGCCTGCCCAGCGTGATTATGATGGCCATCGGCTCGCTGATGACCTTCCTGATGAACAAGATTCTCATCACCTACCACGCCGCCCACGAGACCGCCGCCACCGCCTACGGCATCTTCTTCAAGATCAACAGCTTTGTGTTCATGCCGGTGTTCGGGCTGAATAACGGCGTGGTGCCCATCGTGGCCTACAACTACGGCGCGCAAAACCGCCGCCGCGTCACGGAGACCATCCGCCGCAGCGTCACCTACGCCTCGGCGATCATGCTCCTGGGCATGGCCATCTTCCTGGCGGTGCCCCAGCTGCTGCTGCAAATCTTCGCCGCAGGGCCGGAGCTGATGGCGGTGGGCGTGCCCTGCCTGCGCATCGTGTCCCTCAGCTTCTCCTTTGCCGGGGCGTGCATCGCCCTGGGCAGCGCCATGCAGGCCCTGGGCAAGTCCATCTATTCTATGATCACCTCCATCGTCCGCCAGCTGGTGGTGCTGATTCCCGCCGCCTACCTGCTGGCCCGTTACGGCGCCACGGTGGGCAACAGCGACCTGGTGTGGTGGAGCTACCCCATCGCGGAGGTCAGCTCCCTGGCGGTGACGGTGATCTTCTACGTCCACGTCTACCGCACCCTTATTTCCGGGATTTCCGACGGCAAAGCCGGCGAAACCATATAAAATAGAAGGAAAACATTATTAGGAGGAAAACGAAAATGGAAAGAAAGATCCTGGTTGAAACATCCGCCCGTCACGTCCACGTCACCGAGGAGGCTCTGGAGATCCTGTTCGGCAAGGGCGCCGAGCTCACCTTCCGCAAGGCGCTGACCCAGCCCGGTCAGTTCGCCAGCAACGAGCGCGTCACCGTGGTGGGCCCCAAGCGCTCCATCGAGAATATGTCCATCCTGGGCCCCTGCCGCAGCGCCTGCCAGGTGGAGCTGAGCCTCAGCGACGCCCGCACCCTGGGCATTACCGCCCCCGTCCGTGAGAGCGGCGACCTGGACGGCAGCGCCGGCTGCAAGATCATCGGGCCCAAGGGCGAGATCGAGCTGAAGGAGGGCGTCATCATCGCCAAGCGTCACGCCCACCTCCCCACCCCCATCGCCAAGGAGTGGGGCCTCACCAGCGGCCAGATCGTCAAGCTGGCCCTGGGCACCGACGACCGCAAGCTGATCTTTGACGACGTGGTGGTGCGCGTGGGCGACAATATGGGCCTGGCTGTCCATATCGACACCGATGAGGCCAACGCCGCCGGCGGCGACGTCCACGAGGGCGTCATCATCGCTGACTGACATCATGAGAGACGGACGAAAGTCCGTCTCTTTTTATATACCGAGAAGCATGACAAAAGGCCGTGGAGAATAACGGATAAGGAGGCGCTATTATGCTGTATCCCCTGTTGCTTGCGTGCGGCGCGGTGCTGCTGTTTGCGTATATCCGCGAAAAAATAAAGGGCTGCTCGGTAAAGGCGGCGCTGCTCAAATCCCTTGTGTCGGCGCTGTTCCTGGCGGTGGGCGTGTATGGGACCTGGCTCTCCGCGTCAAGGGGAAATGTCAGCCCCCTTTGCCCCTTCGTGGTGCTTGGCCTGCTGTTCGGCCTGATGGGCGATATCTGGTTGGACCTCAAATACGTTTTCCCGGAGAAGGATGAGCCTTTCACCTATGCGGGCTTCTGCGTATTCGGCGTGGGACATATTCTGTACATCGTCGGTATGCTGCTGGCTTACTACCCGCCGCGCAAGCCCCTGACGGTACTCCTTCCGGTCCTTCTCGCCGTGATGCTGAGCGTCGGAAACGCCGTTCTGGAGAAGCCCATGAAGCTGCGCTACGGAAAGTTCAAGCCGATGGTGCTTGCCTACGGTGTGGTTCTCTTCGCCATGGTGGCGCTCTCCGGAAGCCTCGCGCTCTGTTACGGCTGGCAGGAAACACCCCTGAACCTGCTCTTTATCGGCGGCGTGTCCTTCGCCATCTCCGATCTGATTCTCAGCGGCACCTACTTTGGCACGGGCAGGGATCGTCCTGTCCACCTTGCGCTGAACTACCTCACCTATTGCGCAGGGCAGTTTCTGATTGCTTCCGCGTTGGTGTTCCTGGGATAACGTATCCGCTGCGCGGATAAATGTGAATATGCCGCCCAGCGGCGGGTAAGTGGCGAGCGGTAACGATAACCACCGTAGGGCGGGACCTATGTGTCCCGCCAGCCCAGGCAGCAATGACCGCCCAGGCCGGACGGGTGGGAAAATGGTTTTCGCCGCGGATACCTTTTCTTTTCACTCTTCTCTTTTCCCGCTTCTCTCAATCCCCTCACCCCAGCAGCCCCGTAATACCCTCGATGTTGAGCTGCGGCTGCAGCGCCAGCGTGACGCCGTAGCCCACGATGCGGCCCAGCTCCCGCACACGGCTGTCGATGTCCCGGGGCGTCAGGAACAGGGGCTCCTCCCCCTCCCCCTGGGGGCACAGGTGGGCCGCGTCCATCACCGTGGGCACCCCCACCGCCGCCACCGGCACCCCCAAGGTGTCCTCCGTCAGGGCCAGGCGGTGGTTGCCCACGCCGCTGCCGGGAGCCAGCCCCGCGTCGCTGAGCTGCACCGTGGCGCACAGCCGCTGCCGGGAGGAGGCCGCCAGCGCGTCGATGACCACCACCGCCCCGGGGCAGATTTCCCGCACCACCGCCCGCACCGTTTCCAGCGTCTCCATGCCGCTCTGGGCCAGCACGCCGGGGCACAGCGCCGCCACCGCCGTGAAAGCGCCGAACTGCCGGGGGGCAGAGCGGACCATGTGCCGGGTCACCAGCAGGCTGCCCACCGCCGTGGGGCCCATGGCGTCCGCCGCCATGGTGCCGTTGCCCAGCCCCGCCACCAGCACCGGCCGCCTGCCGATGTCAGATGGCAGCAAGCTCCGCAGCTCCGCCGCCACGCACTCCGCCGCCCGGGGGAAGAACCCGGCCTCCCGGCGGAAATAGGGCCGCAGGTCGATGGTGACGTACCGGCCCATGGGCTTGTCCAGCGCCGCCGACGCCCGGGCCGACGACACCGTGATGGCGGTGACGCCGTAGCCCCGCCGCCGGCTCTCCACCGCCGTCACCCCGGCCATTTCCCGCCATTTCGCCGTGCCAAACCCCAGATTTTCCGCCGCTTCCAGGGCTAAATCGCTGCGCCCAGCCTGCATTTTTGTGGTCATCTCCCCTCGCAAAACACTAAATATTGTGTGTCCTGGTTAGTCTTTCCCTGTGTCGTAAAAATATGCGAAAAAACACGGTGAAATCAGTAAAAAGTGCTTGCATTTTTCCGCCAACGATGCTAAAATATCATCCTGCATGGGAGTTTAATTCATTCCCGCTGCAAAAATCCAGTTCGGGGAGGTGTTTGGTTTGCCGAATATCAAGTCTGCTAAGAAGCGTGTTCTGGTGGCAGAGGTTCGCAACGAGCGCAACAAGGCCCAAAAGTCCGCACTGAAGACTGCTATCAAGAAGTTCGAGGCTGCTGCCGTTGACGGCGATCGCACCAAGGCCGAGGGCACTTATAAAGTCGCAGTGAAGGCGATCGATAAGGCCGCCGCCAAGGGTCTGCTGCACAAGAATAACGCGGCCCACAAGAAGAGCGCTCTGACGCTGCAGCTCAACAAGGTTGGCGAATAAGGAAACCAAACCAACGGACACCTGAAAGGGTGTCCGTTTTTTTTGCGGAAAGGCGGTTGAACGGCAAACGGGAACCTTCTCCCCTCCCCCGCCGTCCAATGGGTATACAAACCATTTCGGAGGTGCTGACCATGAAACGCCTGCTTCCCCTGGTGCTGTGCGCCGCGCTGCTCACCGGCTGCGGCGCCCATGAAGCCGAAACCAAAACCGCCGCCCCCATCGACACCGTCACCCCCATTACAATCCTGGAAACCGCCCCCACCTACCCCGCCGGGGACACCGTGGACTACCGCTGGGGCGACGCCGTGTCCATCAGCCTGACCCTGCCCCAGGGCTGGGCCTGGGAGGCGGCCCCCCAGGACGAGAGCGTGCCGCCCACCGCCGCCGGGGTGGTGTTCTACCCCCAGGGCCGGGCCGGCGACTGCGCCGTCTCCTTCCAATGCTGGCTTCAGGGCTTCGGCATGTGCGGCACCGGCGTCACGTTTTCGGAGGTGGTGTCCCAGACCACCGGCGAGCTGGCCACTCTGGCCACCGCGGACAGGGGCGACCACATTATGGTCACCATCATCCGAAAGAACGTGCCCGGCGACTACGTGGCCACCGCCTACCTGCCCGCCGACTTCTGGGAGGAAAACCGGGATACCATTTTAGAATGTGTCCTGACGGCGGAGGTGGGGGCCGACTGCATGGGCCTGGACGAGGCCCGGGCCCTGGCCGCCGATGCCTGGCCCGATGACGCCAGGGGCGACGACGTGACCGTTTACGGCCGCTACGACGTGCTGACCCAGGTCTGGACCCTCACCGCCCACCGCGTCACCAAAGCCGCCCAGGACGGCGGCGAAAGCCTCACACCCCTGTACCGCCTGACGGTGGACAATGACGGCAGCCTGGGGGAGGTCATGCCGGTGAGCTGGAACGGCTGAAAAATCACCCTTGACGGCGGCGGGAAAAGATGATATTCTGTTCACCGTGTAAAGGCTGTGATGGGGGTGGCGCCCCGGAGCCGCGGGAGGCAATGCCCGCCGTGGAGCCGCGTTAAGGCGCAAGAGTGTGGCGTCAGCCAAATGCAGGTGGAACCACGGATCGTGTACGATTCGCCCTGCGTCCCATTCGGGGCGCAGGGCGTTTTTTTACATTGCCCGCCTTCCCCTTGGGGGGAAGGTGGCACGGCCCGCCAGGGCCGTGACGGATGAGGGGGCGTCTACCGGAAACTTTCCTGAAAATCGCCCCCTCATCCCCCCCAGTGTGCGCACTGGGGTACCTTCCCCCCAGGGGGAAGGCGGCGAGAAGCGTTCTCTTTCTCTCCGCCGATATACTACAATACGTAATATTTCATTAAAATAATACAATACATTATCAAAAAGGAGCGCAAACGTATGCTGAAAAACACCGAAAAGACCATGGACAAGATCGTGGCCCTGTGCAAAAACCGGGGCTTCATCTTCGCCGGCAGCGAGATTTACGGCGGCCTTGCCAACACCTGGGACTATGGCCCCCTGGGCGTGGAGCTGAAAAACAACGTGAAAAAGGCCTGGTGGAAGAAGTTCGTCCAGGAGAACCCCTACAACGTGGGCCAGGACGCCGCCATCCTCATGAACCCCCAGACCTGGGTGGCCAGCGGCCATCTGGGCGGCTTCAGCGACCCGCTGATGGACTGCAAGGAGTGCCACGAGCGGTTCCGGGCCGACAAGGTGATCGAGGACTGGTGCGCCCAGAACGGCGTCACCCTGGAAAAGCCCATCGACGCCTTTTCCCAGCAGGAGATGGGGGATTTCATCAAGGAAAAGGCCATCCCCTGCCCCACCTGCGGCAAGCATAATTTCACCGATATCCGCCAGTTCAACCTGATGTTCAAGACCTTCCAGGGCGTCACCGAGGACGCCAAGAACACCGTCTACCTCCGCCCGGAGACGGCCCAGGGCATCTTCGTCAACTTCAATAACGTCCAGCGCACCACCCGCCGCAAGCTGCCCTTCGGCGTGTGCCAGATCGGCAAGAGCTTCCGCAACGAGATCACCCCCGGCAACTTCACCTTCCGCACCCGTGAGTTCGAGCAGATGGAGCTGGAGTTCTTCTGCAAGCCCGACACCGATCTGGAGTGGTTTGCCTACTGGCGTGAGTTCTGCCACCAGTGGTTGCTGGGCCTCAACATGCGGGACGAGGACCTCCGGCTGCGGGACCACGACCCCGAGGAACTGAGCTTCTACTCCAAGGCCACCACCGACTTTGAGTTTATGTTCCCCTTCGGCTGGGGCGAGCTGTGGGGCGTGGCTGACCGCACCAACTACGACCTGACCCGCCACATGGAGACCTCCGGCGTGGATATGACCTACTTCGACCCCGAGACCAATGAGCGCTACGTGCCCTACGTGGTGGAGCCCTCCCTGGGCGCCGACCGTGTGGTGCTGGCGTTCCTGGTGGAGGCCTACGACGAGGAAGTGGTGGACGAGGCCAAGAACGACGTCCGCGTGGTGCTGCATCTCCACCCCGCCCTGGCTCCCTACAAGTGCGCCGTGCTGCCCCTGAGCAAGAAGCTCAGCGACAAGGCCCGGGAGGTGTACGCCGACCTTGCCAAGGATTACATGGTGGACTTCGACGAGACCGGCTCCATCGGCAAGCGGTATCGCCGGGAGGACGAGATCGGCACCCCCTACTGCATCACCGTGGACTTCGACACCGTGGGCGACGAGGAGAAGGCCGGCGACGGCTGCGTCACCGTCCGGGAGCGTGACACCATGGAGCAGGTGCGCATCCCCATCAGCCAGCTGAAGGAGTACCTGCGGGAGAAGCTGGCGTATTGATCGGCTTTATAACGGGAAAAGCACCCCGAAAGGGGTGCTTTTTTCAGTGAAAAGTGAAGAGGAAAAGGGAAGAGAAAAGGTGTCCGCTGCGCGGACGATTGGAAAATGGCGTGGTATCGATATCGGCTGCCATTCACCCGCCCTTGTGGTAAGTGATGCCGGGTTGGGCGGAGCAGAGCCCCGCCCCTACGAAGGGTTGTCGACACCCTTTTCCATTCAACCAGCCTTGGCGGTCATCGTCACCCGGGCACGGGCCGCCGAGTCGTCGGCCCCTACGGTGGGAACCGACGCCGTTTCCATTCACCCGCCCTTGACGGTGGCCGTTACCGTATCGCGAGCGATTCGTGAATCGCCCCTACAATGTAACCGCAGGTATCGGTTATTTCCGTAGGGGCGCTTCATGAAGCGCCCGCTGCACAGCGGCGGTGATATAAAAGGTATCGTTGGTTGAGGGTGGTTTCGGTGTTCTCCGTAGGGGCGGGGCTCTGCTCCGCCCTCTTTTCGTTCACCACCGGGGCATCGGGCGGAGCAGAGCCCCGCCCCTACGCACCGTTGTCAATACCGTTTTCCATCCACCCGCCCTTGGCGGCGGTCGCTATCCTGGGTGGCGGGCGATTCGTGAATCGCCCCTGCGAATGGTGACGATACCGTTCTCCAGCCCCGTTTATCGTTGCCTTTTGCCCCAAAATCCATTATAATGAATTCCAACAACATCAAGGAGGCGGGCGATATGGATTTTAACCCCCAGAAGCAGCTTGCCGGGCTGCTGGAATGGATGGCCGAGCGGATGGCGGCCTGTGGCGGCAAGACGGCGGTCATCGGCATCTCCGGCGGCAAGGACTCCAGCGTGACGGCGGCGCTGGCGGCGGCCTGCTACGGCCGTGACCACGTGTACGGCGTGCTGATGCCCGACGGCGTGCAGCCGGACATCGACTATTCCCGGGATTTGGTGACATTTCTTCAAATCCCACACACCACCATCAACATCCATGACGCCGTCACCGGCGTGGTGGGCGAGATGGAGAAGGCGGGGCTCACCCCCTCCCGCCAGACGCTGGTGAATCTCCCCAGCCGCATCCGCATGGCCACGCTGTACGCCGTGGCCCAGAGCCTGGACGGCGGCATCGTCATCAACACCTCCAACCTCAGCGAGGACTGGGTGGGCTACTGCACCATCTACGGCGACAGCGCCGGTGCTTTCTCCCCCCTGGGCATGTACACCACCGAGGAGGTCATCGCCCTGGGCCGGGTGCTGGGCCTGCCGGAGAAGTTCCTCCTCAAGCCCCCCTCCGACGGCCTCACCGGCCTGACGGACGAGGATAACCTGGGCTTCACCTACCACGCCGTCAACGAGTATATCCGCCGCGGCGTGGCGGAGCCGGACGTGAAAGAAAAAATCGACCGCAAGCACGCCGCCAGCCGCTTCAAGTTCCAGACGCTGCCGGTGTACCAGAACGGCCTGCCCATGGTCATCGAGGACGGGACGGATTATTATAACCCGGAGAAGAAGTAAAGGCCATCGTAATGGTGGGGAGGGGCGTTGCCCCTCCCCTTTTTCCCTCCATCGCCCCATAAAAGCAAAAAGAAAACGCCCCACTTGCGTGGGGCGCTTCCTTTTTGTGTGTTTGTTAGGAGAGAGAGAAAATCACATAAGGAATGGAGTTCCTTTGGATGGTGTAATACTACCTTAGAAAAATGACCAAATCTTGAAAACCAGGTGAACAAATTGTAAACGATTCCGCAGATTTCGTCACATTTGGTCGATTATTGGTATTTCTTGCTCTCCGCCACCGCCATTTTGTCGCAGCGGTTGTTCTTCTCGTTGTCGGCATGGCCCTTGACCCAGTGGTAGTGCATTTCGTGGCGCTCCACCAGGGGCAGCAGCCGCTGCCACAGGTCCACGTTGAGGGCGGGCTTCTTGTCCGCCTTTTTCCAGCCCCGGGCCTGCCAGCCGTAGACCCAACGCTTCTCCAGGGCGTCGATGACGTATTTGGAGTCGCTGTACAGCTCCACCACGCAGGGCTCCCGCAGGGCCTCCAGCGCGGTGATGACCCCCAGCAGCTCCATGCGGTTGTTGGTGGTGTTGGCCTCGCCGCCGGACAGCTCCTTTTCGGCGCCGTTCCATTCCAGAATGGCCCCCCAGCCCCCCGGGCCGGGATTGCCGCTGCAAGCGCCGTCGGTGTAGATGGTTACGGTTTTCATAAGGGCCTCCTGGGATGCAGATAATCGCCTTCCCCTTGGGGGGAAGGTGGCACGGCCCAACGGGCCGTGACGGATGAGGGGGCGTCTACCGGCAACTTTCCGCAAAATCGCCCCCTCATTCCCCCCAGTGTGCGCACTGGGGTACCTTCCCCCCAAAGGGAAGACGGGGCGGTTTTTGTTCTCGTTTGCCATTCAACCGGCCCCTGGCGGAAATCGTTACCTGGGCACGGGCCGCCGGGTCGTCGGCCCCTACGGTGGGGCCCGTTACCTGTTACCATTCAATCACCCTTGTCGGTTTTCGTTACCGTGTCTCGGGCGCTTCATGAAGCGCCCCTACGGTGATTTTCTCCACCACCGCTTTGCCGTCCTCCACGTGGAACGTCACGTTCCATTTGCCATACGTCAGGCCGTATTGCCGGGTGGGGTCATTTTGATACCTTGGCCGGGGGTCGCCGGCGAGGACGTCGGTGAGGCCGGGCAGGTCGGGGCCCACCATGGCTGCCAGCTCCGACCGGATGTCCACCGCCAGAGGGTGATTTTCCAATCCCTCCGTCCAGCCCGATGTGGCCTCCGGGTGGCTGTCGCAGTAGGGCAGATAGGGCTTGATGTCCAGAATGGGGGTGCCGTCCACCAGGTCGGCCCCGGCGATGTGCAGCACCGGGCCCTCCGCCGTCAGCGCCACCCCCTCCAGCGCCACGCAGGAAAGGCCGATGGGGCTCGGCCGGTAGGGGGAGCGGGTGGCGAACACGCCCATGCGCTCGTTGCCCCCCAGCCGGGGCGGGCGGACGGTGGGGCTCCAGGGGCGCTGGCCGTTGCGGTCAAACTGCCAGATGAGCCAGATATGGCTGAACCCCTCCAGCCCCCGGACGGCGTCGGCGCTGCGATACGCCGGCTCGAACACCACCTCTCCCCTGCTGCGCACAAGGCCGCTCTGCCGGGGGGTGCCGAATTTCTCGGCGTAGGGCGTCCGCACCCGGGCGATGATGTCAACGTTCACGGCGGTGGGTGTCGGTCAGGTGGGCGCGGATGTCTTTCGGCAGCAGCAGCAGCCGGTAAATCTCCCCCGCCACCGCCAGCAGCAGATAGGCCACCACAATCCACACGTTCTGGTAGCGGCTGGTCAGCAAAAACATGGCGATGAGGGCGATAAGCAGCACGTAATTCACGCTGGCGCTCTTGGCGTCCGCCGCCTGCAGCGCCTCGGATTTGAGATAGACCACCTTATTATAGGTGAACTCCGCCGAGGCCGCGCCGTTGCGGTAGAGATTTTTCATAAAATACTGCCATCGTGTCAGCGGCACGTAGGCTTCACGGGGTGCGCTGGCCATAGGTTAATCCTCCTGTTTTTCGTCCTTCTCGGTGAGGGCCAGGGAGATGACCCGGTCGCCCTCCTCCTTGAAGCGCATGACAATCACGCCCTGGGAGGCGCGGCCGCAGCTGCGGATGCTGTCCACCGCCGTGCGGATGAGGATGCCGCTCTCGGTGACCAGCAGCAGATCCTCGCTGCCGTCCACCGCCTTCATGCCCACTACCTTGCCGGTTTTTTCGGTGATTTCGTAGTTCTTCACGCCCAAACCGCCCCGGCCGGTGACACGGTATTCCTCCACCGGGGTGCGCTTGCCGTAGCCCTTCTCCGTAATGGACAGCACCTGGCAGCCGCTGTCGGCCCGGGCGGCGCCGATGACGAAATCCCCCTCCCGGAGGCGGATGCCCCGGACGCCGGTGGCGTTGCGGCCCATGGAGCGGACGTCGTTCTCGTCAAACACGCTGGCCATGCCGTCGTGGGTGGCAATGAGGATGTTGGCGCTGCCGTCGGTCTCAATGACGGACACCAGCTCATCGCCCTCGCTCAAGTTGATGGCCCGGATGCCGCTGGGCCGGATGTTCCGCAGCTGCTCCACCGCCACGCGCTTGCAGGTGCCCTGGCGGGTGACCATGGTGAGCTGCAGGCCGTCGATGCCCTCGCCGCTGTCACGGAAATGGAGCATGGCCTGGACCCGCTCGTCGGTCTCGATCTGGATGCAGTTCACCAGGGCGATGCCCTTGGCCGCCTTGCCGCTCTCGGGAATCTGATAGCCCTTCTTGCGGTACACCTTGCCGGTGTCGGTGAAGAACAGCAGATTATCGTGGGTGGAGGCGGTGAACACGTCCATGACGCTGTCCTCGTCCCGGGTGGTGATGCCTTTCTTGCCCATGCCGCCCTTGCTCTGGGCGGCGTACTCGCTGACGGCGGTACGCTTGATGTAGCCGTTGCGGGTCAGGGTGTAGACGCACTGCTCCTCCTCGATGAGGTCCTCGATGTCGATCTCATCCTCCACGTCCTGGATCTCCGTCTTACGGTCGTCGCCGTACTTGTCGGCAATGGCCTGGAGCTCCTCCTTCAGAATCTGTCGCACCAGGCCGTCGTCGGACAGCACCCGGCGGAAGTAGGCGATTTTTTCCTCTA